>CABVBB010000305.1 GCA_902496505.1 uncultured Peptococcaceae bacterium | reverse complement strand
AAGGCTGTTATCCAGCGAGAGGGTCATATCTATCTAAATCTCATTGGCCGCACAGAGCATGGCATTGTCGATCCCAAGGATCAGTATGAATTGGAAGAAGAGATCATGACCAAGCTGTATGGCTTAAAAGATCCAGTGACAGGCCACCGCATCGTTTCCGTTGCTTTGCGCAATCGGGAGGCAGTACTCTTAGGGCAGGGCGGCCCTGAAGCGGGAGATATCCTGGTTTGGCATGCAGAAGGGTATAACTTTGACCATGATGATTGTCTCTCGACCACTTGGGGAGAAAATGATACATCCGTATCGCCGATCTTTATTGCGGCAGGGCCAGGAATAAAAGCCGGGTACAAGACAGAGCGCATCATCCGTCAGGTCGACTTTGCAGCCACTGTTGCTGTAATAGGCGGCGTCAGAATGCCAAAACAATGTGAAGGTGCACCTGTTTATCAGATCCTTGCGGATGAGTATTGAGCCGCAAAAGCGGAGATAGTGTAGGTTAGGTTAGGTGTCAGAGATGGCTGATAAACAAGTCATCTCTGGCCATTCATATTATAAAAATGGGGTGGGATCGATGAGCTTGAATTTGGTGCAGAATGAAAAACGATATATTCATATTGCGATCATGTTTGTGCTGATGATCGGCATTGGTTACTTGCCAAAATTCGGCGTGATCACAGAATTAGGCATGAAAGTTTTGGGCGTGTTTGTTGGCATCGTGTATGGCTGGTGCTTTATTGATTTGACCTGGGTCAGCGTATTCGGCTTGGTAATGCTGTCAGCAACAGGCTATATCAAAGTATTGCCAGCTATGATGGCAGGCTTTTCCAATAATGTAGTGGTGACGATCATAATCGTTTGCGTATTTGGTGAATATCTAAAACGCATTGGCGTTACGGAAGTCATCGCTTACTGGGTGCTGAGCAAGAAAATGTTCTTAGGAAGACCATGGCTTCTGGTTTGCGGCATGGTGGTGATCAGTATTGTCGTCGGTTTGTTGGGAGCAAGCTTTGCTGGGGTATTTTTGCTTTGGGGTATTGTAGAAGTGGTTACGCAGAAAAATGGGATCGAGAAGGGCAATGTTTTTTTGAGTACGATCTATGCCCTTGTCATTTATGGGGTCATGATTATGACATCACATATTCCATTTCGGGCAGCCTTTTTAACATTCAGCGGTTTCTTTACTCAGGCGACTGGGCTGACGATTTCAGCGGGGCACTTTTTTATCATCGGTATTGTTTATACGATCTTGGTTATGACGTTGTTTGTATTGATAGCTAAATTTGTCTTAAGGGTCGATGCTTCGATGTTTATTATGACAGAGGAGCTGCAGCAGAGTTACACCCAGTATAAGGCCAGCCGCAATCAGAAATTAGCGTTGTGGTTGGTGCTGATATATTTCTTGGCCTTGGTGCTGCCGTCATTCTTAGGCAGCCAGTGGGGATTTTGCAAGGTATTGAATGATTTAGGGATAGTGGGCATATCGATCATTTATATGTTTATTTTTGCGGTTCTGGGTGATGACAAAGGAAAATCATTGGTCGATATGACAGAAGCTTTTAAGTATGGTGTAGCTTGGCCGACCGTACTGTTGATCGTTGTGACCATTCCTTTGGGGGATGCCATGGGAGCTGAAAGCGTCGGTATCACCGCTACCATCAACGCGTTTTGTATTGCGCACCTTTCAGGTCTGAATGTACTTGCCTTGACCATTTTAGCGTTGTTTGTTGTTGGATTCTTGACGCAGTTTTTGCATAACTTGGTCGTGGCAATGATTTTTATCCCCATCTTGACATCTTTGACCATATCGATGGGGGGCAATCCTTATGTGATGTTTTTTGCCATTCATTCTGCACTGACTTGTGCTTTTGCCACGCCGGCCGGCAGCCCTCAAGCCAGCTTGATTTTTGGCCATGGCAGTATTCCCAGCAAGCATTCTTATTTAAATGGGTGGGTGTTATATTTTTGCTCGTGCATTATTACGATCGTGCTGCTTCCTTTTGTCAATTTTATGCTGCCGTACTAAAAGAGAAAAGCAGCTTGTTCGTGAATGAAGGAGCGGTTTAAGAAAGGATGATCATAATGAATGAAACCACCAAAGATAAAAATATCAGTCATTCTAATTCGCGGCTGGATTTGCTCAAAAAACGTGCTGGCCGATGTGTGTGTAAATACTGCGGCGGCCAGTTGCGTGTCCGGCAGATCATGTTTACAAGTTATGAGGATGTTCGCATTGAATTGTTTTGTAAAGATTGTGACCGCATTGAATATGGTGTGGAACCAGAGATATACCAAAGCGCCCGCTGTTTTGTAGAAGAGGATGCGTTTAACTGTTATCCGGATTTGGATGATAGTGGCAAGACAAAGCAGATGACTATTGCCAAAGTCTGTGAGATCATGACTTGGCAGGATCAAAGTCTAGGAATCTTGGCCGCTGATGGTTTCAATGTTGCGGTCAGGCATTTCCCACAAAATGAGGGCGAATGCCTGACAATATCTGATGAAGAGCTGAGGCAGAAAGTGATGGCGATGCAGTGATGGAAGATATCGTGATCGAGGCCAAACAGGTAAGCTGCAAAAGCGGCTATCAGTATTTATTAGGCGGTATCGATTGGCAGATCAGGCGAGGAGAACGATGGGTGGTCTTTGGCATGAATGGCTCAGGCAAAACGACGCTCTTGAGCATTATTGCGGGATTTCACCATTATACATCCGGTGAAGTCTGGGTGTTTGGGGAGCCAATGGCTCATGCTGATATATTGGAGATCCGCAGGCAGATCGGGTGGGTATCAGCCTCGTTTTTTGACAAATATTATGGGCGAGAGTCAGTCATGGATATCGTGCTTTCAGCCAAATTTGGCACTCTGGGGAGACGAGAGCCGATCACGCTGTCTGACCGCAAGCGAGCCAAAAGACTGCTGGCCGAGCTCGATCTCGAGCGGCAGGCGGAATATACCTTTGACCTGCTTTCTAAAGGTGAACGGCAAAATGTTCTCATTGCCAGGGCGCTTTTTACAAAACCGTGTATCTTGATCCTGGATGAACCCTTTACAGGATTAGATGTTTATAACAGACAATATCTGGCGCAGACGCTGGAACGATTAGCTGCCAAAGAAAATTTGACGCTTCTATATGTCACCCATTACGTAGAAGAGATCACACCGATGTTTGAACACTGTCTGCTGTTAAAAAATGGACATAGTTTTGCACAAGGTTTGACCAAAGATTTACTAAACGATGAGAACCTCAGTACCTTTTTAGAGCGACCGGTGAAAATCAATACGGATGAAAAGGGCAGGCTAGTGCTGGATGTTTTAAATATTGAGCCAAAGCTGGTTGATCTTTTGCTGTAAAAGTGAGGAGGACAAGCATGACAGTCGATTTGAAGCTGATGATGGATCTGCGCGATCTGCAGGTAGCGATGGAAGTGGGGAAAAAAGCAGAGCTGGGTTGGTTTGATGTGGAGTTTACAATGTATGGCTGTACCTATCAAGAGAAGGGCAGCCGCTATTATCGGGTCAGTGCCTATGCAGAGAAAATTTATGATTTCATTCAAAGCAGCGCGGTCAATGGTGTGCTGCCTACAGACGTTGCAATATTATCTCGCCGCTGCCCGGTGCCTACTGGTATGCGTGAGACCATTGCCAATGATGTCAAAATAGAATTGGCCGCCGCAATGGCGCGGCAATATCCCACAGGATTTTTTGATTATCTAGAGCGGATAGCAGTGGAAGTTGCAGAAGAAACTGCGCTGCCATTCCTGCAAGAGCAGATGCAGCAGATAACGGGATGCTTTGAGCAAACTAAGCTGCAGCGCTTGCAAACGTTGGCAGAGGATGCCTGTCTGCGTCGAAAGATCAGCAAGATAAGC
>CABVBB010000304.1 GCA_902496505.1 uncultured Peptococcaceae bacterium | reverse complement strand
TTGTTCCAGAAGAGGATGCGCTTTTATCCATGGGCGACCGCTTCGGCGGTGAGACCATCTTGACAGACGCCTTGGGCGGCAGCAATCCGCTGCCTGATGCGTATAATGTCAAACTGGAGTCGCCTGAGCAGATCCAGGGCGCAGTGGGGCGATTGGAAGCTAATACCCTGGTGGATAAGGTGCGTTATGGCCAAGATCTGGTCAATAATGTCATGGTGCTGAGCGATGCGATCTATATCGCCTGCATCGCGGTCATCATTGCCATGACGATCGCGGCGCTGTTTTTGGTCAACAGCACCATCCGACTGACGGTATTTGCCCGCAGTGAAGAGATCGCGATCATGAAATATGTCGGTGCGACCAATTTTTACGTGCATATCCCGTTCTTCCTCGAAGGCGTGTTTATCGGCATCATTGGCGCGCTTTTGGCTAATGTGGCGATCTATTTCGGCTATACCAATTTGGTCACGTATATCCAGGCGAATATCACCTTTATCCCCGTATTGAGCGACAGCACCCTGCTGTGGAAAATGATGGGCGGTCTCTTGATCGGCGGTACGCTTTTAGGGGCGCTGGGCAGTAATTTTGCTGTGAAAAAATATTTGAAGGTGTAGGCAGGAGAGAGAAAAACGGCCGCGTCGAAATCCTTTCAGTTCGTTTCAAGCCTTTGGGGCGAGGCGGGCTGCTCCGGTTTTGGCGCGGCTTTGTGTCATTTAAGACGGTCCTAGGCCATAGCCGCATTTAGAAGGCATTTTATTTTAACGCGCAGGATTCATGAAATCAGGCGGCGAAACGTATAATAGCCAAGTAAGGGAGGGAGAAGATTGGATAGGTTTTGGAAGCAGCTCAAAAGAGTGATCATCGTCCTTTGCTGTTTGTTTACAGTGGTGGTGGGCGGTTTTTTGCTGGCTAATGGTCACAATGTGGTAAAGATGGCCCGCGTGATCGGTCTGATCGAAAACAATTACCTGTGGGATGCCAAGGTGAGCGGGATGTTTGAAGGGGCTATAGCCGGTGTGGTGGACTCTTTGGGCGATAAATATTCCGTGTATTATGATCAAGAGAAGACCAAGGAGATCTTCCAGGATGTTAAGGGTGTTTTTGGCGGCATCGGCGTGCTCCTGACAGAGGATAACGGCAAAACAGTGGTCTCTTCTCCTGTGGAAGGCAGTGTCAGTGACAAGGCTGGCATCCAGTCTGGCGATGTCATCGTCAATGTCAACGGCGAGGATGTCAGTGCAATGGATACAGATCAGATCGTAGCCCGTCTGCGGGGCGACATCGGAACAGAGGTCAAGGTGTCTGTCCTCAGGGCAGCAGATCAAAAAATTTATGATTATACGCTGGTCAGAGAGCAGATCAATGATACCAGTGCAGCAGCTACGCTACTGGCCGATGAGCCAGATATCGCCTATCTGCGCATCACCAAATTTGCGTCCAATACCGATGAAGAAGTGATCGAAGCGCTGAATGATCTGATCCATGACCAGGGCTTCAAAGGACTGATCATCGATCTGCGCAATAATGGCGGCGGTGATGTCGATGCGGCTACCAATATTGCTGGGTTGTTCGTTCCAGAAGGGCCTATCGTGCACATCGTTGATAAAGATGGTTCGACCAATACCATCACGTCCAAAGGCGCTCAGCTGGAGGTGCCGCTGGTGGTATTAGTCAATGAATACAGTGCCAGCGCGTCGGAGATCTTCGCAGGGGCCATCAAGGATACCCATGTGGGGACGCTGGTCGGGACGAAAACCTACGGCAAAGGCATCGTGCAGGTGATCTATCCGCTGTCGGATGGTTCTTCGGTGAAATTGACCAAGTCACGTTATCTGACGCCGAACAAAAACGATATCAACCAAGTGGGCATCGAACCAGATGTGTACTGCAATTTTCCTGAAGATATGACCGCAGAGAATTTTCAGGATGTACAGCTGGATAAAGCGATCGAGATCTTAAAAGAAAAAATGTAGCGCAAGCAAAAGAAAGCCCAAAGCAATGCATGCATTGTTTTGGGTTTTCTTTTGTGCGGTTAGGGCAATGCTATAGTGGGTAAGAAAAGGCTGGGGCAGGTGATCAAAAATGGATATCAGTGCATTATTGGGCTTGATTTTATATCAGATGGCGATCTTATTAGTGTCGCCGCTATTTTGGCTGGTGGTGGTGATCATTGGCTGGCAGATCCGCCGCACAGCGAAGATGAAGAGTGATTTTTTCCATGTTCCACGGGAAAAGATCATGCGTAAGACCGTATTCAATGTGCTTTTGGGTTTGGGCGGCGGTTTCATCGGCAGTGTTCTCTTGGTGCTTTTGGGCGTATCCGTTGAAGAGATCGGCATCGAATATTTGTGGATCGTGGCTATCGTTTTGATCATGCTGCGGCAGCGGTTCATGTGTTTTGCTTATGCGGGCGGACTGATCGCGCTGAGCAAATATCTTTTTGGCTGGCCGGCGGTCAATATTCCACAGCTGATGGGACTGGTAGCAGTGCTGCATCTGGTGGAAGCGCTGCTCATCTATGCAGGCGGCGCCTCTAAGGCCATGCCCGTCTACATCATGGGGCGCGAACAGCGCTTAGTCGGCGGATTTGTGATGCAGAGCTTTTGGCCGCTGCCTTTGGTGGCGCTATCGGCCGCGCTTACGCCTATTGGTCTGGCTGGTGCGGGCGATATGCTGGCTATGCCGGGCTGGTGGCCGCTTCTGCCGATGGAATATATCGGCTCGCGGATGATCCCGCATATGACGCTGGTCTACTCCATGCTGCCCGTTTTGGCAGCTTTAGGCTACAGCGATCTGGCGCTCACCTCCACGACGCGGCAGAAAGCGCACTGGTCTGCGCGGCAGCTGATGTTCTACAGCGCTGGGCTGCTAGTCTTGGCGATCCTTGCGGCCAAGGTGCCGGTCTTAGCGATACTGCCAGCTTTATATGCACCGCTGGGGCATGAGCTTTTGATCAAGATCGGTCAGAAGCAGGAAAATAAGGGCGAATATCTCTATACAGAGCCTAGTCAGGGCGTTATGATACTGGATGTGCTGGAAGGCTTCGCTGCCGAACAGGCGGGGCTCAAGACCGGAGATATCTTGTTGGAACTGAATGAGCAGCCGCTGGAAAAAACGGCGGATCTTTATACTATAGAAAGTCAGCTGACTGGTCAGGTCACGGTGACTTATAAGCGGGAGGATCAGCGATTACAGGCTATTTTAGCCAAGGGCACAGCCAGCAGTTTGGGGATCATCACTGTTCCTGAGGCCAGAGGGCTAAGGTATTTGGATTTTAACGGCGGCGATGGTCTGGCGCTGGCTCTTTTGAGACGGGTCAAACGCTGGCTGCACAAACACCGCCACACGGTCTCTGCACCAAAATCTTGACGAGATTTGTTTTGACAGACGGCAGGATATTTGCTAAAATTTGCAGTTGGAAGGATGCAGAGGAGGAAAAGCAAATGGGCAAAAATGTTTATGTAACGCCAAAAAATCGCGATAAATGGAATAATGTCCACGACGAACACAATACCGCAGGCTTTGGCAACAAGCAGCAGAGTGCTGCGGAGCGTGCGCGGCAGCTGAAAGAAAAATATAAACAGCAGAAGAGCAAAAAGCAGCAGGAGGATTAGCCGGGCGCTATGAGGGCTGGGCGTCTCAGAAAAAATTTTGCTTGCAATACGTGCCTCTTTGTATTATACTAACAAAAAAGGAAAATACGTTGAAGAGGATCAGTAGCATCTTAGGATCATCAAGAGAGCTGTTGGGTGGTGCAAAACAGTTGAGAGCAGGATGTGAACTCGCCTTGAAGTAGCTCACTGAAAAGCGATGAGTAGGTGCAGACGGAGCCTGACCGTTACAGCAGGAGGATATAAAGCTTTCCTAAGCTCGTATCTGTAAGGAGTGCATAGC
>CABVBB010000303.1 GCA_902496505.1 uncultured Peptococcaceae bacterium | reverse complement strand
CCCCACGCCCCGAACGGTTTGGATATAAAAGGGCCGCTCCGGGTCTGGCTCGATCTTTTTGCGCAGCTTACTGATAAAAGACATGATATTGCTGTCGTCAAAAGCATAGTCATCGCCCCAGACCTGCGTATAGATCTGCTTTTTGGTAAACACCCGCCCCTTATTCGCCGCCAAAAACGCGAGCAGGTCAAATTCCTTGCTGGTCAGTTCTATCGGGATACCCCTCACGGTGACCACACGATCGATCTTATCGATCATCATGCCCTCAAGCGTTAGACGATCCCCCGCCGTCTCCGCCGCAGGATTGAAGGCGGTGTAGCGGCGTATGAGCGAATTGACGCGCGCCATGAGTTCATTGATACTGAAGGGCTTGGTCAAATAATCATCCGCGCCCAGCCTAAGTCCAGCAACTTTATCCTCTTCATCACTTTTTGCTGTCAGCATCAGCACCGGAACATTGCTGATCTCCCGAATCTTTTGCAAAACTTGAAATCCATCCAGATCGGGCAGCATCACATCCAAGATCACCAGCGCAAGGCTTTCGTGAAATTCACTGGCTGACCGCAAGCCCTCCGCACCGCCGTAGGCGATGATGGATGTCAGATCTTCATGCTCCACACATTTTTTCATCAGGGTGCAAAGTTCCCTGTCGTCATCGATGATCAAAACTGTATTCATGTGCTCACTCCTCCTATCTTTTTATCCTTATCCTCAGTCAGCCTCACCAGAGCAGAGTGCTCCAAAAGCTCAAATGCCGGCAGCCTACAAACAAGCTCTGCCACCATGCTCACCTCCTGCCTGGCTGAATGATTTGTCCCCATCCTAGCACATCACCCGCTCCTGCTCAAGAGACGACGTGAAAAATTGTTTCCCGCCCAAATTCCTACTTGACAAATAGGATTTTTAGGAATATCCTATCATTGCAATAGGAATTAATTCGAAAGAAGGTCATGTCATGGACATTTATATGGATAATGCAGCGACGACTGCTGTGAGTGAAGCGGCGCTTGGGGCAATGCTGCCGGCTTTGACGACGGCTTATGGCAATCCGTCCAGTCTCTACAGCCGCGGGCAGGAGGCCAGCCGTTTGGTAGAGGAAGCGCGGCAGACAGTAGCGCGTGCTCTGCACGCCAAGCCGCAGGAGATCTACTTCACCTCCGGCGGCAGTGAGGCGGACAACTGGGCCATCACGCAGATGGCTGCGCGAGGTGCGAAGCAAGGCAAGCGGCACATCATCTCGACGACGTTTGAGCACCATGCGGTGCTGCATACGCTGGAGCGTTTGGCGGCGGAGGGATTTGAGATCACGCTGCTGGACGTGCATGAGGATGGTCTGGTGCGGCCTGAGGAACTTCGCAGCGCCATTCGCGAGGATACGGCGCTGGTGACCATCATGTACGCGAATAATGAGATCGGCACGATCCAGCCCATTGCGGAATTGGGCGCCATCTGCCGCGAGAAGCAGGTGATCTTTCACACGGACGCTGTGCAGGCGGTGGGACATCTCCCGATCGATCTGAGCACGCTGCCAGTGGATCTGCTCTCCCTCTCCGGCCACAAATTCCACGGGCCCAAGGGCGTAGGCGCGCTCTACTGCCGCAGCGGCGTGCCGCTCACGAGCTTCATTGCCGGCGGCAGTCAGGAGCGCGGCAAGCGGGCGGGTACAGAAAATGTCGCTGGTATCTGCGGCATGGCAGCTGCGCTGGAGGAAGCCTGCGCGCAGCTCGGCACCGTACAGCCGCGCGTCACGGCGCTCAGGGACAAATTGATCGACGGCGTCTTGGCTGCTATACCCCGCTGCCGCTTGAACGGTCACCGCACCCAGCGTCTGCCGGGCAACGTCAGCTTCTGCTTTGAGGGCGTGGAGGGCGAATCGCTCCTGCTGCGCTTGGATCTGGCAGGCATCGCGGCGTCTTCTGGCAGCGCCTGCACCAGCGGCAGTCTGGACCCCAGCCATGTGCTCTTAGCTATCGGCCTGCCCAAGGAGATCGCCCACGGCTCGCTGCGGCTGAGCCTGGATGATGTGAATACGGAAGCAGAAGTCGATTATGTCTTGGCGCAGCTCACCGCGATCGTGGCCACGCTGCGCAGTATGTCCCCTGTGTGGGAAGCATTGACCAAAAAGGAGGCTGTTTGATATGGCTATGCCCTATAGTGATAAAGTACGCGACCATTTCGCCAATCCCCGCAATGTGGGAAAAATGGAGGATGCTGACGGCATCGGCGAAGTGGGCAACGCCGTCTGCGGCGACATCATGAAAATGTATCTCAAGATCGATGACGGCATCATCACCGATGCCAAGTTCAACACCTTTGGCTGCGGTGCGGCTATTGCCACCAGTTCGATGGCTACCGAGCTGATCAAAGGCAAGTCCGTGGAGGATGCGCTCCAGCTCACCAATCAAGCGGTGGTGGAAGCGCTGGACGGCCTGCCGCCAGTCAAGCTGCACTGCTCTGTCTTGGCTGAGGAAGCGGTCAAATCAGCACTGGCGGATTATTTCTCCCGCCAGGGCCTGCCGCTCCCCGAGGCGTGCAGCACTATCCCCTCAGTCTGCGATCATTGCCCGCACAACTGAATACACCCTAAAAAAGGCGGTGTCTCTGTACGATTGCAGAGACGCCGCCTTTCCTTTTCTTATTCGCCGATCTGCCAGCCGATAGGGATCCACAACGGCGGCAGATCCGCATGGGGACGGATCATTTGCGTGGCCAGCGTCACCCTCTGCCCATCGGCGAAGGTGTAGGGCACATAGCGCACGCCGTTTTCTTCATAGTCCTCGCCCAAAGTACCGCCGCTCAAATCATACCAGCTCTCCGGCGTGATCTGGTCGGCCTGCCTCTGCAAATAGGCCAGTTCTTCTTCGTCATACGCAGGCAGACCCAGGCCATTATCATACAACGCGCGGAAGGTCTCTAGGGTGTCTACCGCGCCAATATCCGGCGCATAATCATAGCCCTGCGTCGTATTCACGATGACCAGCCTGCCGTTATCGTCGCGGCCAAAGGTGAGCGTCTCGTCGAAACGGTATTCGTGCGGCGTGGAGTCCCAAGCCGCGTAGACGAGGTGCAGCGTATCGGCACTTGCGCCGGCTTCCACCAGATAGCGGCGCACCGTCGGACTGGAACCGCCGATCTTCCAGCCCCAATGGCCTGTATCGTCGCTGTTTTGTTCCACTCTGGCCTGGACGAACTTGGCCTGCTCTGCTTCGGAGAGAAGAGGATAGCGGTACTGGCCGCTCTTATGCGCCAAGCCGCGCGCCCATTGCTCCGCCAGATCGCGCGGTGTGCGGCTGTTGGTACCGTCAGCACGCTGCCAATCCTGCACCAGATAACCTTGCCCAAATTGCTCCAGCAAATCCAGCGTCAGCGTCTCACCATCGGCAAATCGATACGTAAGCGTCACGCCCGCCTCCTGTCCGCCCGCACTGTAGGGCGTTTCCTTGACCCACTGACCGCCCGCCAGATGCAGGCTGCTTGCGGCCGCACTCTGCGGCTCCAGCGCCAGCACTGGATCATTCGCCCAAATCGGCAGCACGTCAGGCAGTCCCAGGTCATTGCCATAAAGCAGCTCGAAGCGTGCAAGAGAAGTCACTTCGCCCATCTCGCTCTCGGCCGCCAATACCTCCGCGCTCTCCACCAAGGGCGCGCCCTCAGCGGTGAAGTGCAGCCGCATGGCTGTGCGCCAATTCACCGCACCCGCCGCGTACCAATCATACACCATAGTCGCTGTCCGCTCCTTGGCATCCACCGCCTGCACAGCAAAACCGGTGATCCATGGGCTGGACTGACCGATGCCATGCACCGCGTCCTCTACGCCCAAAATTTGGGCCAATTTCTTCTGGCGTGCTTCCTCAGTATCGCCTGCTGTCAGCGCCGCCAATGCCGCGCCGTCTCGTTTGCGCAGCGCCTCGCCCCAC
>CABVBB010000302.1 GCA_902496505.1 uncultured Peptococcaceae bacterium | reverse complement strand
GAACTGCTGCGGCTCCTCCAGCGCGCATGTGACCAATCCCTGGCTGGCGCTGGGACTCCCTGCCCGCAATCTGGCTATCGCTGAGGAAGCGGGGCTGGACGTGGCGATCCCCTGCGCAGCCTGCTATGCCCGCAGTAAGAAGGCGGAGGTGGCGGTGGCAGAGTCCAGCGAGACGCGGGCCAAAGTGGAGGAGATCATTGGCCGTCCCTACAAAGGCGAGAGCAAGGCGCGGGCACTTTTGGACATTTTTTACCGTGATCTCGGCTGTGAGGCCATTGCGCGCAAGGTGGTCAAACCTCTGCATGGTCTCAAGGTGCTCACCTATTACGGCTGCCTTTTCGTCCGGCCAGCAGAGATCGCTGTGGATGATCCGGAAAACCCTATTTCCATGGATCGGATCATGGAAGCGTTGGGCGCGGAGGTCATCCCCTGGAATTACAAAACGGAATGCTGCGGTGCCAGCCTATCCGCCTGCAAGGCGCAGGTGGGCTATCCCATGATCCAGCGCATTTTGGACGCGGCCAAGCGCAGCGGCGCGGACTGCATCGTCACCGCCTGCCCCATGTGTATGGCCAATCTGGATATGCGCCAGGCGGAGATCGGCAAAAAAGCCGGCCGCACGTACGGTCTGCCCGTTTACTATATTACTGAGCTGATGGGTGCGGCGGCAGGACTGCCGCTCAAGTCGCTGGGGGTTCCCCGCCATTTCGTTCCAGCGGAGGCGCTGCTGCAGAAAGTTCTGCAAGCCCCAAAGGCAGCTCAAGCTGTTCAATCACATGGAGGTGAAGCATGATGCAGCGTGTCGGCGTTTTTATCTGCCACTGCGGCACCAATATAGCGGCCAGTATCGACTGCGCCCAGGTAGCGGCCAATGTCCAGGATTATCCCGGCGTGGCTTACAGTACCGATTACAAATATATGTGCTCCGAACCGGGGCAGGAAATGATCAAGCAGGCGATCCAAGAGCATCAGCTGGATCGGGTGGTGGTCGCCTCCTGTTCACCGAGGATGCACGAACCGACCTTCCGGCGGTGCATCGCTGATGCCGGACTCAATCCCTATCTCTTGGAAATGGCTAATATCCGCGAGCAGTGCTCGTGGGTCCATCCTGACGATATGGAGCGGGCTACAGCCAAGGCGACGGACCTGGTCAAAATGGCTATTGCCAAGGTCTCTCACGACGCGCCGTTAGAAAAATCCCTAAGCCCCGTGACCAAGCGGGCCCTAGTGGTAGGCGGCGGTATCGCCGGTATCCAAACAGCGCTGGATATCGCCAACAATGGCTACCAGGTGGATATTTTGGAAAAAGAACCGACGATCGGCGGCAAGATGGCGCAGATCGACAAGACCTTCCCTACCTTGGACTGCTCGGCATGCATCCTGACGCCTAAGATGGTCGAGGCTTCCAGCCACCCCAATATCCACTTGATCACCTATGCGGAATTGGCTAAAGTCGAGGGTTATGTGGGTAATTTTGACGTGACCATCAAGATGAAAGCCCGCTCTGTGGATCTGGACAAATGCACCGGCTGCGGCACCTGTTGGAGTAAGTGCCCCACCAAAGTGGACAGCGAGTTCGAGCTGGGCATGGCTAAGCGCAAGGCCATCTATACCCCGTTCCCGCAGGCTATCCCCAACAAGCCGGTCATCGACCGCGAGCACTGTCTCAAGTTCCGCACCGGCAAGTGCGGCGTCTGCCAAAAATTCTGCCCTACCGGCGCCATCGATTATACCCAAGAGGATGAATTCATCACCCAGCGCTACGGCGCCATCGTCATGGCCACAGGCTATCAGCTCTTCGACCACAGCGTCTATGGCGAATACGGTTACGGCCAGTATCCTGACGTGATCACCGGACTGCACTTCGAGCGCTTGATCAACGCTTCTGGCCCGACCATGGGCAAGATCAAACGCCCCAGCGACCATAAGACGCCGAAAAACGTCGTTTTTATCAAATGCGTGGGCAGCCGCGACCAGACCAAGGGCAAGGCCTACTGCTCACGGACGTGCTGCATGTACACTGCCAAGCAGGCCACCCTGGTGCGGGAAAAGATCAAGGACAGCAATGTCTATGTCTTCTACATGGATGTGCGTACACCGGGCAAAGGCTATGAAGAATTCTACAACCGCACTACCGAGCAGTACGGCGTGCATTATATCCGCGGCCGCGTGTCCAAGATCTATCAGGATACCGTGACCGGTGAAGACGGTCAGCCAACTACTAAGCTGCGGGTCAGAGGCGAAGATACGCTTTTAGGCCGCCCAGTGGAGATCGAAGCGGATATGGTCGTCCTGGCCACGGCAATGGTGGCCAATGAAGATGCGGCCCAAGTGGCGCAGCTGGTCGGCTTCTCCTACGATAAAGACAATTTCTACACCGAGAGCCATCCCAAACTGGCGCCGGTGGAGACCCATACGGCCGGCGTCTTTTTGGCCGGCGCCTGCCAAGGGCCGAAGGATATCCCCGATTCTGTGGCGCAGGCTGGCGCAGCGGCCGCTAAGGTCTGCGCGCTGCTCTCCAAAGATATGCTGGAGACTGAGCCCATCACCTCAGAGGTGGACACCGCTATCTGCGCAGGCTGCGGCCATTGCGTCGACGTCTGCCCGTATAAAGCCATCAGTTTGGAGACGATCTCTGAGCGCGTGCTGGGTCAAACTCGCGAACGGCAGGTGGCCAAGGTCAATTCCAGTCTCTGTCAAGGCTGCGGTGCCTGCACCGTGACTTGCCGCAGCGGCGCGGCCAATTTACGACACTTTACCAATGAACAGATCCTGGCGGAGGTGGATGCCCTATGTCAAACGATACAGCGTTAGAAAATCAGGCGTTCGAGCCGAAGATATTGGTCTTCGCCTGCAATTGGTGCACCTATGCGGGCGCTGATCTGGCGGGCCTCAGCCGCCTGGTCTATCCGCCCAATGTCCGTGTGCTGCGGGTGCCCTGCTCCTGCCGCGTCAATCCGCAGTTCGTCATCCGCGCCTTTGAGCGCGGCATCGACGGCGTGCTGGTAGCTGGCTGCCATCCCGGCGACTGTCACTATACCACTGGCAATTACTATACCAGACGGCGGTTCCTCCTGACCAAGCGGCTGCTGGAATTCGTGGGCATCGATCCTGAGCGTTTCCACGTGCGCTGGATCTCCGGCGCTGAGGGGCCGAAATTCCAAGAGGTGGTCACCGAGATCACCGAACAGATCAAGGACATCGGTCCTAATCATAAATTGCAGGATAACATGACGCAGGCGGACGGCGTTCAGTTCGCTGACGCCCGTGAGGAAGGGGGAGAGGCACATGAATAACGATGCTGTCCAAAGAGAAATGCGTCAGATCGCCCGCGACCTGCTCGCTTCCGGCGAGGTGATGCAGGTCATCGGCTGGGAACAGGGGACGCTCTGGTATCAAGCCACGCCTGTCCTCATCCAAAAGCCCGAGGACGCGGATAAGCTCATTTGGAACGACTATTGCCAGCCCAATCTCAGCAAATACCTGCTGGATTTCCGTTATGGCGACGGCAAGACGGCCATCTTTGTCAAAGGCTGCGATGCCCGCGCCTTCAACCGTCTGTTGCAGGATCAGCAAGTCCAGCGGGAAAAAGCCTATCTCATCGGCATCCCCTGCAGCGGCATGAAAGATCACCGCGCAGCCCAAGGCTATGAGGCTGATCATGAAGCCATTCCCATGGCGAAGATCTGCCAGACCTGCCGCTATCCTAATCCCATCGTCTACGATCAGCTGATCGGCGAAGCCGTGACACCCTGGCAGACGGAGGCCGACTACAATGATGTGGCGGCCATCGAAGCCATGAGCGCTGACGAACGCTACGATTTTTGGCAGGCGCAGCATACCAAATGTATCCGCTGCTATGCCTGCCGCAACGCCTGTCCTGCCTGCAACTGCCGCAACTGTATTTTCAGCGACAGCAAGTCCGGC
>CABVBB010000301.1 GCA_902496505.1 uncultured Peptococcaceae bacterium | reverse complement strand
CAAAACAATACCGTCAGCCGCGTTATAATCGGTCAGGACGATGCCGAGACGTGGTGCCCCTCTAACATCATCTACCGTGACCTGCAAAGCCGTCAGATCGAAAATTTGACCCTGGTGCGCGGTGCTGATGAGCTGACCATGCTTTTAGTCGCCGACACCGTCAATGATCAGCCGCCCTTAGGCGTGCAGATCATCTATTCCGATCCCGCCCTGGCTGACACCTATTATCCCTACGAAGCTGCGCCCCTGCATGAGCTCATCACTGAAAAATTGGCCCTGGCCGGCCTCAGAGAAGACCCCGCCAGCGACTATGTCATCGTGGTGCATACCGACGGACAATCCGCTGCTGTGCCTGGTCTGTTAGAGGCCTACAGCGATGCCGCCTATCTGGGCTTAGCTGATATCGCCTATACCAACAAAGGCGACAACGCCCTCTACGATTTCTTGAGCCAGAATACTGTGCAAGATGAGCTTGACTGCTACGCCGGCTGGAACACCGCTTCCAATTCGCTAGGCACCGTCCTGGCCCACTGCCGCATCACTCAGCAGCTCTCTCTCGATTACCCTTGGCTCAGCCGCACCAACCGCACCGCCGCCCTCAGCGCTCTGCACACCTTCAAATACATCCGTTTCGCCGAAGATCAGATCTATCAAGCGCAGCTTTCTAATCCTCTGCGCACCGATCTGCAAGCCTGGGACTGGATGCACTATACCAACGCCTTCCTCCCCGGCCGCCGCGACGACGCCCAAGCCCTCCTCGACAGCCGCTTCGCCCCCTACCAGCCCCTGCTGAACGACCTCTTCTCTGGCCAGCACACTATCCGCCTAGCAGGCCGCACCCTCTCCTATACCATAAACGACCTCGAGACCCGTCTCCATTTTCCCTGGAACCGCGCCTTTGAAGCAGAAGCGATCTGTACCTTTGAACTGACGCTGTAACGCCATTAAAATGCCAAAAGGGAAGCCGCAGATCAGTGCGGCCTCCCTTTTATTTTCCATTAAAAAAGCAGCCTCGCTGAAAACGAGACTGCCTGCTCTCTTATATTACCACTTGATGGTGACAACTGGTTTGATCAGATCTCTTGGTTTATCCTTCATCAGCATCAGGGCTTCTTCGATCTTATCAAAGCCTTCAAAACGGTGGGTGATCAGTTTGCTGACGTCAAGCTTGCCGGTCTCGACCAGGGCAGCCATTTTTTCCATTTTCAGGCGGCCGCCGGGGGTCAGGCCTGCGTAAATGCGTTTGTGGCCCATGCCAACGCCCCATTCAATACGGGGGATCTTGATGAATTCGCCGGAGCCCAAATAGTTGACACTGCCGATAGCGCCGCCTGGCTTGAGCATCTTGACAGCCTGCGCGAAAGTATCGACATTACCGCCGGCGATCAGTACGCGGTCAACGCCTTTACCGTGGGTCTTTTCCAGTACCTGCTCGACAATGTCGCCTTCTTTGTAATTGAGGATATCGGTCGCGCCGTAGAAACGGGCTGCCTCTACGCATTTTGGCCGTGTGCCGACAGCATAGAGATTAGCCGCGCCCAAGAGATTGGCGCCTGCCACTGCCATCAGACCGACAGGGCCGATGCCGACGACGACTACATCATCGCCCAGCTTAACGCCAGCCAGTTCGGCAGCGTGGAAGCCGGTGACGACCATATCACTGAGCATGGTCGCATCTTCGGGGCTGATGGCATCGGGCAGCATAGCCAGATTGGCATCAGCTTCATTGACATGGAACAATTCGCCGAACACGCCGTCTTTGAAGTTGGAGAATTTCCAGCCGGCCAGCATACCGCCGGAATGCTGAGCAAAACCAGCCTGCGCTTCCAGCGATCCCCAATCCGGTGTGATAGCCGGGACGATGATGTGGTCACCAGGCTTGAAGTCCTTGACCAAGCAGCCGACCTCGACGACTTCGCCTGCTGCTTCATGGCCCAAGATCATATCGCTTCGCTCACCGATAGCGCCTTCCCATACGGTATGCACATCAGAGGTGCAGGGCGCGATCGCGATCGGTCTGACCAGCGCGTCCAACGGTCCGCAGACCGGAGCTTCTTTATCGATCCAGCCTACTTTGCCGATGCCCAACATTGCAAATCCTTTCATCTGAATCACTCCTTTACCAACACCAATGCTACGATCAGTTTTCCAGGATCAAACGGCCGTTTAGCAGAGTTCCCCTCTGCTGTGCTCAGTATAACATTTCGCAGATGGTAAAACGATAGTTCAGACACAAACGCGGCGTTAACGACATAAACGCGGCACGATCACAGCGGACAGGCCTCAATATGAAAGATCCCTTTCTCTTCTTCAGTAAAAGGCAGCGGATCTCTAGTCAACATAAGCCCGCCTGTCCGGTAAAGGTGCAGCAGTTTGCGCAGCTTAGGCCTGCGCCGCTCGCTGACATCCACCAAAACCGGCTGACCATAGCGGCGCAGGCTGGTCACCACATCCCGTTGACCAATATTTTCGATATACGCCAGATTGACCAAAAAACTTTTATGCGTACGCACAAAGCCCCAGGAAGTTAAGGCCTCTTCTGCTTCCTGCATTTTGCCAGGCACATTGATCCGGTGATGATCTGCTGTATAAATATCCAGACTGCGCCCCTTGGATTCCAGAAAAACGATCTGCTCTATGGAAATCGTCAGCTGCTGATCGTCTAAAAAGAATTGGCAGCAGTAATGACGCAGGCGATAATTTTCCACCGCCCGTTTGAGTTCGTTCTCCACTTCCTGCATCTTGAGCGGCTTCTGCAAATAAACGAAGGCCCCCAGATGAAAAGCCGGAATGACCGCCTGATCATTTTCCGCCAGCACGATGAAAAGCACGTCTCTGTCCAGCCGACGGATCTCTTCTGCCAAAGCCAATCCTGCGGCCTCTGCTTCAACGGCAAACCAGATCAGATCATAAGCGATCCTTTGCTGATAATCCTGCAAAAGCTGCTTGGCCTCTTGGTAATAGACCAGACTTTGCCGCCCTAAGGCTGCGAAGGCTGGCTTGGCATACAATAGCTGCCGGATCAAATAGAGCGTCTGGGGATCGTGATCACAAATAGCTATCCGCATAACGTATCGCTCCTTTCTGCTGCTTTCATCCTATTCCATTTATATGTACTATTCACGACAGCTTGATCATTTTCCTGCCATCAGACACCTTTTATTCCCCGAAATCCCGCTCTCAGACACAAAAAAGCCCCTCAAGATGATCTTGAGGGGCTTTTCATTATTTGCCGGATGCGCCGTCAATACGGGCATTCGCGCGGGCCAAGGCTGCTTCAGCTCTGGCCACATCGACGTTGTCCTTATTGGCTAAACGCTCTACGGCTCTTTTCTTTGCTTCTTGAGCTCTTTCCAGATCAATATCCGCAGCCATTTCAGCAGCAGGGGCGATGATGCTCACCACGTTATTGGCAACTTCAATGAAACCGCCTGCTACAACGACGACTTTTTCGCCGCCGGCTGTTTTATATTTGACGGAACCGGGTTTTAAGCCGGCCAGTAAAGGCGCGTGATCGGGCCAAATGCCCAACAGACCGTCTGTCGCCGGAACGACGATAGAGGTGGTCTCCTCACTCAGCGCGATCTTTTCTGGAGTGATGATCTCTAATTTTAGGGTATTACCAGCCATTTGCTAATCCCCCTTATGCCATCATCGTTTTCGCTTTTTCGACTGCATCCTCAATGGTACCAACCATCAGGAAAGCACCTTCTGGCAGGTCGTCATGTTTACCGTCCAGAATCTCTTTAAAGCCGCGGATGGTCTCTTTTAATGGGATATATTGACCAGGGTTACCGGTGAACTGCTCAGCAACGAAGAAGCATTGAGACAAGAAACGCTCAATTTTTCTGGCTCTGGCAACAGTGAGCTTATCTTCATCGGATAATTCGTCCATACCTAAGATGGAGATGATATCCTGCAGCTCTTT
>CABVBB010000300.1 GCA_902496505.1 uncultured Peptococcaceae bacterium | reverse complement strand
CACACAGACAAATCGCTGGCTGCCCAAATCTATTTGAAAGAATATGGCCCTCAGGAATGAGCGCCTGACATAAAAAAAGACATGAACGCTCGGTAAGCGTCATGTCTTTTTCGTTTTTGGATCAAAATAGCAGCAGCTGACAAAAATTCCAGAAAAGCTTCAGTCCATAGGCAATAATGATGATGCCGCAAATACGGTTGATCCACTGAAAAAAAGCGGGGGTGATTTTTGTCTGGAAGCAGGTGATCAAGATGGTCAAGAGCAAAAACCAGAGGCAGGATGCGCTCATCACGCCTGCTATGAATGTCCGTGCAGCCTGGGCAGTCAAGGTAGCTTTGAACGCACCCAGCATCATCGTCCCGTCGATGATAGCCTGTGGATTGAACCACGTCACGACGCAGGCAGTGGTCACACTCTGCCAAAGCGAATCCGCTGTCTTGGCTTCAGTCCGATCGCCGCTTGCCGGACGCAGCAGGCTGATGCCGATCCAAATGACGATCAAGCTGCCGACTAAAAGGATCGCCATTTCCAAAAATTTCGCCTGCGCGATCAAAGCACCAGCACCGCTGAAACAAGCTAACGCCAGCGTTATATCAAAAAAGATCACGATCAATGCGGTCAGCAGTGCTTGTTTAAAGGGCTTGGTCAAAGCGGTGTTGATCACGAAGAGATTTTGTAGACCGATCGGTGCTACATAAGCCAAGCCCATCGTCAATCCCTGCCAGAATGGATCCATGTATCAAAGCCTCCGTCCAAAGATGATGGCTATTATTGTAGCATGGGATCAGCTGCTTTGTCACTATCCTAGACTATCCTGTATCTAACAGTTTTTTTCGCAGGCAACTCAGCCATAATAAGATCAGATTGCAAAGAGGATGCAGGATGAACGTTTATTTCCATTTTTATCTGGCCATACTGTTATTGTAAAGGAGCGAATCAATGACAGTTCGAGCATCATGGCTGCTGCATAGCTCTGTGCGGCAGTTGGGACAGGAAGAGCAATTTCTGGCAGTAGATGATCTGCTCTTAGAGCGGCACAGCGGTCAACTGAAAGCCATACAGACTGCCCAAGGCATCGTACCAAAAGCTAAGCTTACGATCTGCCCGGGCGGCAATTTGTTGACTGCGGAACCCTTAGAACAGACTTTTGATACCAGTATGCCGCAAACCTTAGGAGACTATGTGACTGCCCGTTCCATTTTGGGTCAAAAACTGTACGCACACTGCCAAATGATCGGCACGGTGGGCGATCTGCAGTTTGATTGGTCCAATGGACGTTTGGCAGATATCGAGGTTTCGCAAGGCTTGCTGCCGGATCTATGGTATGGCCGTTATCATTTGACAGCCAGCGGCCCTTATCCGGCCTCTGCTGCGATTGGATCAGCTCCATCAAATGAAGGAGTGGAATAAACGATGACCTATTGTCCTCTTTGCAATAGCACCACGGTTGGTAAGATCGGCACCTCTCAGTATTATTGCTGGACGTGCTATTATGAATTTACCATCCGTCAGCAGAAAGTATCTGTATTTGACGTTGAAGAAGACGGCGCCTTGACCGATGTGACCGCCAAGGTGCTTCCGGGACAGGCGCTGTAAACAGTGCTAAAGGAGGCCATGACCATGGATCAGACACAAAAAATGGTTAAAAAGGCAATGAAAAATTTGACTCGTAAAGTTGTCAAAATGGTTGGCGACATCAAAAAGTAAACATTTCATAAGACTAGGGCTGCTGCAAACGATGGCTATCATCGTGCAGCGGCCTTTTTTAGAGAGGGAATATGATGGAAAAAGGCTGGAATTGGCGCAAAGGCGTCTTATTGATCGTGATCGTGAGTATACTCATCCTCGCTTACCAGGTGCGGGAGGTCTTCGCAGTGCTCTTTGCCGCACTGGCGCTGGCTTATCTCTTGGAACCTTTGGTCAAATTTGTGGAGGCGCACCGATTTTCCCGTTCGGCCGCTATCGGTGCCGTCTATGTCGTGGGTGCCTTGCTGGTGGGCGGCATTTTATTTTGGACGCTGCCTCGACTCAATGAGCAGATCGCTCAGCTGGAAAAACTGCTGCCAGCCTATATCCAGGAGATCGAAGTATGGTTCATGCAGTTAGAGGAAAGAGCTGTCCGTTTTCCATTGCCAGAGGAGGTCAAACAGTTGGCTGCTCAAAGCATGGCTGGTCTACAGGCCACTATTGCGGGCCTTTTCAGCCGCTGGCTGACTTCCTTTGTCGATCTCTGCAGCCATGCGCTGGATTTCTTTTTGGTGCCGGTGCTGAGCTTTTATCTGCTGCGGGACAAGACACTTTTGCTGACCCAGTCTGCTAAACTGCTACCCTTTGGCTGGCAGAGCGAACTGGAGAGGATGTGGCGGGAGATCGATCATCTGTTAAAAAATTATTTGCTGGGCAATCTGACTGTGAGCATACTCGTCGCGGCTATCGTCACGATCGGACTAAAAATCATCGGCATGGATTTCGCTTTGATCAGCGGGATCTTGGTGGGCGCGCTCAATATCATTCCCTATTTTGGTGCGATCTTGGGCGCTATACCGGCTGTCTTGATCGGCCTTTTGTCCTCGGTCAAGCAGGCAGCAGCTGTAGTCGTGGTCATGATCATCGCCCAGCAGCTGGAAAGCAATATCATCACGCCCCGCATCGTCGGTGAAAAGATCGGCGTTCATCCTATCGCCGTGTTGATCGGCGTTTTAGTCTGGGGGAAACTTTTGGGCATTTGGGGGATCTTATTGGCAGTGCCTGCGACCGGCGTTTTCCAGATACTGCTGCATTATTTGCTGAATCAATTGATCCCCTCGGAGGCTCGGCGAAAATAACCTATCGTTTAAGGCTGACCAACCTCGGAGCACTATCATATAGTATAGAGAAACCAAGAAACGAGGTGCTTATGGATGGAAGCAGCAGAAAAGCATTATTTTGTGTGCGCTAATACAGCAGAAGGATTTGTCGATCACTTCCGCAGCAATCTAGCTGATCTGGACCGCATTTTTATTTTAAAGGGCGGTTCCGGCACGGGGAAATCAACGCTGATGACCCGCATTGGCAAAGCGTATCAGGCGTGTGATTACGCAGTGGATTATATCCATTGCTCCAGTGATGCAGATTCCTTGGACGGTGTCATCATTCCTGATCTGTCAGTGGCCATTGTGGACGGCACATCGCCCCATGTGGTGGAGCCCGTCCTGCCTGGGGCGATCGAAGATTATGTCAATCTAGGCCTGGCCTTGGACCGCAAAAAACTGGCCCCGCATAAGGATAAAATGCTGGCGATCAAAAAGGAGATCAGCACGCATTATACAGCAGTCTATGACTATCTGCAGCAAGCGGCGATAGTATTGGAAAAATCCGAAGTAACAGTGACGGATATGCCTGCTTTGGCTGCTGACAAACAACAGCAGCTATTTGAGCAGATCTTGGGGAAAACCGTGCTCTTAAAAAAGGCGAAGGTCAAGCATCGTTTCTGCGGTGCCTTGACCGCTAAAGGCGATGTCTATCCCGGTCTGGATATTGCCAAAGCCTGCGAAAAACGTTGTTTTTTGAGCGGCAGACAAACGGATCGTATCCTGCATGTATTGGCAGAGACAGCGTTAGCTCAAGGGTATGATGTGGAGATCTATCATGATCATTTCCGCTCGGATAAAGTGATCTTTCTGACGGTGCCGGAGCAGTCTCTTTGCGTGCTGAGCCAGCAGTATCCGAGCGTCAAAAAACTCAGACGCTCCAGCGACTCCTGGTATGATCTGGACGCTTTAGGTGATGCGCCACTACAGCATGTGGAAAAGATCCCGACTCCAGCCATGCCGCCAGACTGCGCGGAACTGATCCAGAAAGCTTCAGACGCTCTATCAGCCGCCCACAAAGCGCACAGTGCCCTGGAACAGTTTTATTATCCAGCAGTGGACTTCGAGATCGTCGAACAGATCCATGATGC
>CABVBB010000299.1 GCA_902496505.1 uncultured Peptococcaceae bacterium | reverse complement strand
GGTCCCCCAAACCCCTAAACGCTTTTCGGGAAGTGAGAAAATATTTTTCCGGCGCTGGTTTTTTTATAAGCTTGTGACACATTGTGGTTCTTTTGTCACCCTCTAGCGCCTTCGCATCGAGGGTGGCCGGAAAAATATTTTCTTCCATTAAAAGTTAAAACACCTGCTTAGATCGCTTCTAAGATGTTTGCATGGATTTATTTCTCGCGCAAACGAGGTGTTCCTTTTTCTTCTTATATATCCAGGTTTTTCACGTATTTGGCGTTGGTGGTGATGAATTCGCGGCGGGGTTCTACTTTATCGCCCATGAGGACGGTGAAGATCTCGTCGGCTTTTATGGCGTCTTCTACGGTGACTTTGAGCAGGGTGCGGGTCTCGTTGTTCATGGTCGTTTCCCAGAGCTGTTCGGGGTTCATCTCGCCGAGACCTTTGTAGCGCTGGATCTTGCCGGCGACGGATTCTCTGTCTTTGCCGAGGGATTCGAGGTAGTTGTCGAGCTCTGCATCGTCGTAGAAGTAGATGTCCTGCTTGCCTTTTTTGACCTTGTACAGAGGGGGCTGCGCGATATAGACGTAGCCGTTTTCAATAAGCGGGGTCATATAGCGATAGAGGAAGGTGAGCAGCAGGGTGCGGATATGGGCGCCGTCGACGTCGGCATCGGTCATGAGGATGAGCTTATGATAGCGTGCCTTGGAAATGTCGAAGTCTTCGCCGACACCGGTGCCTAGGGCGGTGATCATGTTGCGGATCTCATCGCTGTTGAGGATACGGTCGAGGCGGGCTTTTTCGACGTTCAATATTTTACCGCGCAGGGGCAATATGGCCTGGAAACGACGGTCACGGCCCTGCTTAGCGGAGCCGCCTGCGGAATCACCCTCGACGAGGTAAAGCTCGCAGAACTGCGGGTCTTTGATCGAGCAGTCGGCCAATTTACCGGGCAGGGAAGTGCTTTCCAGCGCGCTCTTGCGGCGGGTCATCTCGCGGGCTTTGCGGGCGGCTTCTCTGGCACGGGCTGCGCTGCGGGCTTTTTCAATGATCTTTTTGCCGATAGTGGGGTTTTCCTCCAGGAAGGTGCTCAGACCTTCGCCAGTGATATTGTCGACGATGCCGCGCACTTCGCTGTTGCCCAGCTTGGTCTTGGTCTGGCCTTCAAACTGCGGCTCAGGCACCTTGACGCTGATGATGGCGGTAAGGCCTTCGCGGATGTCGTCGCCGGAGAGATTGGGCTCGTTTTCTTTGATCAAGTTGTTGCGCTTGGCATAGTCGTTGATGACGCGGGTCAGCGCGGTCTTGAAGCCGAATTCGTGCGTGCCGCCTTCCTGCGTATGGATATTATTGGCGTAGGAATAGATATTTTCTGAATAGCTGTCGGTGTACTGGAAAGCGATCTCCACCTGCACGCCGTCTTTTTCCTTCGTAAAATAGATGACATTGGGATTGACCGGTTCTTTATTGGTATCCATGAAGCGGACATAGTCAACGATGCCGCCTTCTTGGAAATAATCCTCTCTGCGGCCATCGCGCATATCCTCTAAGGTGATGAGCAGGCCCTTGTTGAGGAAGGCCAGCTCGCGCAGACGCTGCTTGAGGATATTGAAATCATACTCGATGCCTTCTTTAAAAATCTCGGGGTCCGGAACGAAGTGGATCGTCGTACCGGTGTCGTTTTCGTCCACTTCGCCGACGATTTCCAACGCGGATACGGTCTTGCCCTTTTCAAAACGCTGTCTGTACAGCTTGCCGTTGCGCTTGATCTCGACCGTCAATTCGGTAGACAGGGCGTTGACCACGCTCATGCCCACGCCGTGCAGACCGCCGGAGACCTTGTAGCCCCCGCCGCCGAATTTACCGCCGGCATGCAGGATGGTCAGCACCACTTCGACAGTAGGGATGCCCTGCTTAGGATGGATGTCCACAGGAATGCCGCGGCCGTGGTCAATGACGGTGATGCTGTTGTCCTCGTGGATCTTGACGTTGATTTCCTTGCCGAAGCCCGCCAACGCTTCGTCGATGCTGTTGTCCACGATCTCGTAGACCAAATGGTGCAGGCCTGTAGACGATGTGGAGCCAATGTACATCCCTGGGCGCTTGCGGACGGCTTCCAGACCCTCTAATATCTGGATCTGCTCGGCATTATACTCATTGTTGTTTTGCTGCTCTGCCACTTTGAAGATCTCCTCCTTGAACACTACCTTTGTATCACATACCTCAGCATAGGGATAAACTGCTTGTCCCGAAGCTTTGGTTTTTTAGTGGGTAAACACAAAGAAACGCCACGTAAAACTCGTGACGTTTTATTATACCAGATAATATGATATTTTGCAATTAAAGCCCCGTTTTTTCTCAGCTAATGATTTTGCCCTCTTTTATGACAAAAACTTCGTCTTGAGCCATTTCATTTGTGATTAACTCCATATTTGCACCGGTGATGATGGTCTGGATATGGTTGTCTTTGATGATCTGGAGCAGATAGGCGCGGCGCTTGTCATCCAATTCACTCATCACATCGTCCAAAAGCAGCAGCGGATATTCGTGATTGTGCCGATAAAATGTCTCCAGCTCGGCCAGTTTGAGCGCCAAAATGCCCGTGCGCTGCTGCCCCTGCGAGCCATAGGTCTTGAGCTCATAGCCATTGAGGTAAAAGATCAGATCATCGCGGTGCGGCCCCCAGAGCGTCACGCCCCGGCGCAGCTCTTCGCTGCGTCCGGCAGAGAGCGTCTTGGCAAACACGTCGGCGATAGCCGCCTGCTCCAGCGCGCCTATAGGCCCCAGCGACGAATGATAGGTGACATTGAATACCTCGCCCTGATCAGTCAGCTCCTTTTGCATCCGTCGGGCTAAGGGCACC
This sequence comes from uncultured Peptococcaceae bacterium, assembly GCA_902496505.1. GTDB lineage: Bacteria > Bacillota > Peptococcia > Peptococcales > Peptococcaceae > CABVBB01. The sequence continues at coordinate 1,100 of CABVBB010000299.1, read as the reverse complement.
AAGATCTTTAGAAACTGCAGCCGCCTGTGGATGATCGGCGTGCCGTAGCGCACCAGCTGTTCATCCCACACCACCAGTTCGCTGGCCTCTGCCCGATGGTAAGCCACCGCCTTGAGCAGATTGTTGCGCTGCTGCAGGACTTTTTGATACTGGTGGATGAGGGTGTAGTAGCGGCCGTCCAGCTGGCAGATCTCCTCATCGATATAGCGTCGGCGCTCCGCCGGCCCGCCCTTGATGATCTTGAGATCCTCCGGCGAAAAAAGCACCACCTGCAGATAACCCAAAAGCTCGGCCATGCGTTTATACTTGACGCCGTTGATCTTGAGCTGCTTATTGCGCTCCCGATCCGCGTAAATTTCCAGATCGAAATAGCGGCTGCTGGTCTCCTTCTTGAGCCGCGCTTCCAGTCTGAAATACGGCGCGTCCCAGCGGATCAGCTCCAGATCCTTATTCCCCCGGAAATTACCCCCTGTGGCCAAATAATAGATGGATTCCAAGAGATTGGTCTTGCCTTGACCGTTTTCGCCGACAAAAATATTGACGCCCTGATTAAGCGTCAATCGCTGCTCTTCATAATTACGATAATTGCGCAGCCTGAGCTCCTCGATATACAACACCCTCACCCCCTTCCGTCATTTTGTCTAACAGAATTGTACCATCTCCGCCCAGGCAATACAAGTAAGCGGTGTAAACACCGCAGGAGTGCCTGCATAGTATATTGTCAGATATGGTTCTAGTAAATATTGTTAGTCGTATTTCTAAATAAATGGCATTTTTTTACCTTATTTTTGTGATTTCAGCAGATTTTTCTGCTATACTAATGGTAAATAGTATCTTTCAAAAATCATTATAAGGGATGCGATGATTATGTGTGTTAATTTTATTCGAAACTGTCTCTGCTTTCTCCTGATCTTTGTGCTATGCTGTTTCCCTTCACCCCTTTTTGCCGACTCCGCAGATTCCGTTCCTACACCAAACCAAGAAGCGACTGATTCGCAGATATCTCCTTCTGCAGAGTCCCCTGCTCTCTCACCCATTCCAGAGAAGGAGGAAAATACGGAGATGTCGCCTGCTGCCGAGCTTACGGCAGCTAACCAGAC
>CABVBB010000298.1 GCA_902496505.1 uncultured Peptococcaceae bacterium | reverse complement strand
AAGATGCCCGGCGACAGCGAGCCAGCAGCAGCTGACTCCAGAGACATTCCAGAAACAGTGGACGCGCAGCCCGAAGAGACCGCCGAAGCGGTACCTGCTGCTGCCCTAACGCCGACAGCAGCACCGCCGACAGCCGAAGCAGCGCCGCTGTTAGAGCAGGCGCCCCGCTGGGTGTATGTGGATCCGGCCAAGCTGACTGCCGCTGGCGAGCCTTGTCATGGCGCGCAGCCCAGCCGCGGCTATGGCTTCACCTATGATGAGCGCTACGGCGATTACCGCTACCACAACAGCGTGACTTATGCAGTGGCCAGCGACCGCAGTGTGTACGCAGTGCGCGCAGGCAAGGTGCTCAGCATCGACCAAAAAGCACAGGAGATCATCATCGGCGATGACAGCTGGCAGGTCATTTACCAGCCAGTCGGCGATCTGACCGTTTCCGCAGGGCAGACGGTCACCGCCGGACGGGCCTTGGGCAATGTGCCTCAGGACTGCTCAGAATTCAGTCTGGCCGTCCAGCAGAAACAATAAATGATGGGACTATCCAAAAAGCCGTCAAACCTCGGACAAGAGATTTGACGGCTTTTTGAGCAGGGAAGGATGAGGGGCTTGTCCAGAGAGGACAGCTTGCAGCCTGTGGGCGGTAGCTCCCGCCCGCAGGCTGCCCATTACATATGCGCATATTTCTGCTTGGTCGCTTCGCCGCCGCGCAGATGCCGCTCGGCTTTGTTGTTTTCCAAAATGATCCGCACCGCTTCATACTGCTCCTTGCTGATCTCCGGCAGCCGTTCGGTCATATCCTTATGTACCGTCGATTTGGACACGCCGAATTCATTGGCCGTCTGTCTGACGGTCGCTTTTGTCTCTAAGATATACGCGCAGATATCCATGACCCGCTTTTCGATGTACTCCTGCATGTTACGCCCCCCAATTTGCCCAGCTTTCATTCCGCGTAAGCTATTGATTTACTAGCATTTATATGGGTGGAAGGGGTGCTTTATGCCGATGTGGGCAAAATAAATCCGCAATAAAAAATGACCCCAGCCGTTTGGGCTGAGGTCAGGGATAAAACGATCAGAAAAGCAGCGATGCCAGCGGCAGGCCGATCACTAAGAGCACGATGCCTGTAGCCAGTACAGCAATGATACCGTATTTGTAGATCTCGCCAGCGGAGATCCATTCCCGATTGCCGTGCAGGATAGCCGCCATGGGCGAACCGGCTGGCGTGAGTACGGCCAGATGGACGCAGAAGACGATGAGCATAGCCAGCACGGTGGTGTTCATGCCAGCGTCAGCCGCAAAACCGTAGGTGATAGCGACGAAGAGCACGCCGGTGACTGCATTGTTGCAGAGATTGGTCAAGACGATGGAAAAGAGGATGACTAGGGCGATGAAGAGGATGTCTGGTTTGCCGGCAAAAATGGGCTGCAGCATTTGGCTGAGGAAGGGCTTGATGCCGGTGGAATCAGCGGTGATCAGGCTGATCAGCGGCACGACGGTAGCGGTCAGGATGACCACGTCCCACTGGATGCCCTCTTTGGCCATGTCGCGGAAATTGAGCAAAGGTTTGCCTTCAAAGCGGATACAGCACATGACGCCGATGAGCAGAAAGACTACGCCAGTAGCGCCGATGCCATTCAAGAAGCGGGCGATCAGCCATTCCTTAGGTAAAAGGCTGGGGAAGAGCAAGAGGACGATCAGAGCGATCAAAAAGCCGATGATGATCTTTTGGTGCTGGTTCAAACGGATATTGGCTTCTTCGCCGAAGGTATCTTCGGTGAGCGCGATGAGCGGGGCGACATCGGGACGGAAGATGAATTTGCACAGCAGCGTATAAGCCGCCAGCGACAGGACGCCGATGGGCGCGGTGAAGCAGACGTAGTTGAAAAAGGGGACATTGATGCCGGATAGGGCGGTGTAGCTGCCCACGACCACCAGCGGCACTGAGCGGAAGGGGAAGAGCGACAGCCCTACTGTGCAGGCAAAGACGACGCCTAAGACCATCAGGGCAGGCCATTTGTCGCCGGGCTTATAGCCCAATTCTCCGCTGATGCGGTAAACGATCCCCCAGCAGATGATGATGGCGGCAATAGTGCTGGTGGTCGCGGAAAGCAAAAAGGCGGAGAAGAGCAGGATGAAGGAGAAAGCCCAGGGCCGCCCCATGAAGACCTTGCGGGTGACGAACCACATGGCGATGGCTTTGCTCACGCCGGCTGCTTCGACCATAGCAGCAAAGACGAAGATGAAGAGGATCAACAGCGTGATGTCACTGCCCCAGCCAGCGGTGAAGACCGCTTTGATGGGCATAGCGCCGGACAAACCGATAGCCAGCGTGCCAAAAAGGCTGGGCCAGAGCAGTCCCACCAGCGTCCAGCCGTAGAGCAGCCCCAGGAGAATACCTAAGATGCGCATGCCTACTGGTGTGATGGGCTCGATGGGCGGCAGGAAGCCGAAGCCAAAGATAAGGACGAGTGTGATCAAAGAATGGATATAATAGGCTGTGTTTTTGGGAGATTGCGAATTTACGGACATGATAAACCCTCCTTTACGCGATTAAGACAGAAGAAATAGGCCGGCAGGTTTCGGTGGTTCATGGACTGAACACTGCCGGCAATGAGGAGAATTAGAAGGTCTCGGTCAAGATCTGGTGAACGACGCTGCCTTCACTTTGGGCAGGCATCCGGACGCCGCCTAAAGCAGCCAGAGTCGGTGCCACATCGACTTGACGGATGACCCGTGCTGTCTTATAGCCAGCCTTGATGCCTTGACCGGCGGCGATGAAGATCGGCGAGACAGAGGTGTCCGCACAGCCTTGCTGCGTAGAAAGGGAATCCGCATGGATCTTATTGTAGCCCTCGGCGCTGAAATAAACGATATCGCCGCATTCGGGGCCATTCATACCGATGATGACGGCGTCGCGGTTGCGCATAGCCAGAGCGACGACCCGACGGCCCGTCTTAGGATCGCGGTAGTTGTACAGATCGCTGATGATCTGCTCTTCCAATTCATATTGGTCGGCTGGGTCAACGATGCCGTCAGGATTACGGCCTTTGAGATTGAGATAGATATGGTCGCCGCGGATAGCCACAGCGCGGGTTTTGGTCCAATCCACATCATGGGTGCTGTTGCCGTCGGCATCCTTCTGCATGATGGTATAGCCCAATTCCTCCATGACGGGGACATTGAGGCCGCCCGGTTCGCCTAAGATGACGCCCAGATGCTCTTGGGTGATCAGGCCGTGGTCAGAGGTGATGATGATGGTCCAGCCTTGGTCCAGATAGGGCAGGAAGCGGCCTAAGTAACGGTCGGTCTGGACGTAGACGTCTTCCATGAACTGCTGATAAGCGCTGGCGTTGTTCTGCCACTCCTCCTGATACTGAGCGTAGTGCCAGAACTGATGGCCCATGGAGTCCACGTTGTGCAGGTGGGAGAAGATGACATCGTATTTTTCAGCGTCCATCAGATAGGTGAGGCAGTCTGCCTGCCAGTCCACATAATAATCGTACATAGGGATCATGGTCGAGCGCACCAGATTTTCGTTGGCGCCGGAGACTAAGGGACGGGCGGGGACGTGGCCGACATTGTTCACGATCTCCTGATAGAGGGATCTCGGATGCCAGAAATCATCACGGCTGATGTCCATGGCGATATTGAGAAGCATCTTGACGTCACTGCCGTCTGGGGCAATGTCGATGACTTGATAATGACGGACGCAGGTCACCTTTTGACCATCGTCATTGGGGACGCTGTCTAAGACGTTGAAGGCGATCTCGCCGTTTTTCACTGTGACGTAGGGCTCTGCGTCTTTTTTGCTGTGGTAAATGGCGACGGTATCATATTCGCCCTGGGCATTGGCTAAGAGCAAAGCGGGGCGGCGGTCGGTGCCCTTGCCGACGATCAGCGTGAATTCCTTGGCGCCGACGGGAGCGTTGGCCCAGCCTTGCGCAGGCTTGATGGGGGATTT
>CABVBB010000297.1 GCA_902496505.1 uncultured Peptococcaceae bacterium | reverse complement strand
CGGACCGCCGATGACGAAACGGCCGGTCGGATTGATATAGTATTTCGTATTCTCATCCAAAAATTCTGCTGGAAGCACAGGCTTGATGACCTTTTCGATGATATCCGCATGGATCTGTTCCAAAGAGGCCTCTGGCTTATGCTGAGTAGAGATGACCACAGCATCGATACGAACGGGCTTGTCTTCCTCATACTCCACCGTCACCTGAGATTTACCATCCGGCAGCAGATAAGAGAGTTCGCCGCTTTTTCTCACTGTGCTCAGCTGCTTGGTCAATTTGTGCGCTAAAGCTGCCGGCAGAGGCATATAGCCTTCTGTTTCGTTGGTCGCATAACCAAACATCATGCCCTGATCGCCTGCGCCGATGGCTTCGATATCAGAGTCGCTCATTTCACCGCTGCGAGCCTCCAAAGCTTGGTCCACGCCCTGAGCGATATCCGGAGACTGCTCATCGATGGATGTCAACACCGCACAGGTCTTGTAGTCAAAGCCCTGTCTGGCATCTGTATAGCCGATCTCCTTGATGGTCTCACGAACGATCTTGGGCATGTCCACATAGCAGGTCGTGCTGATCTCACCTGCGATCAGCGCCATACCGGTGGTCAAAAATGTCTCACAGGCCACACGCGCCATAGGATCTTTTTCCATGATCGCATCCAAGATTGCGTCTGAGATCTGATCGGCGATCTTGTCGGGATGACCTTCTGTTACAGACTCTGATGTAAAAAATTTACGCACCTCTACCACTCCTTAAATTGATGATGTCTTTGTATTGTGCCATAGGATCTTTATTTGTTCCAAAAGCGCATCAGCCACCGCTTTTTTGCTCATCATGGGCAGTCGTTGACACTGACCGTCCGCATGATAGATCGTCACTTTATTGGTATCCACGCCAAAGCCGCTCTCCGCATCGGTCAGATCATTGGCCACGATCATATCCAGATGTTTGCGCGCGAGCTTACCCAGCGCGTTTTGCTCGATATCATTGGTCTCAGCTGCAAAGCCTACTAAGATCTGCCCCTGTTTGCGTGCGCCCAGCTCTGCTAAAATATCTGGATTACGCACCAAAGTCAGCTGCCAGTCACCTTCGCCTTTTTTGACCTTCTGCGGCGAGACGCTGGCCGGTCGGTAATCGGCCACTGCAGCAGACTTGACTACGGCATCACAGCAGTCGAAATGCGCCATGACCGCTTCATACATCTCTTGGGCCGATTGGATAGTGATGCACTTGACGCCTGCTGGTGCTTTGATCTGCACTGGTCCGCTGACCAAGATCACCTCAGCCCCGCGTTTAGCGGCCTGTTCTGCAATAGCATAACCCATTTTGCCGCTGCTGTGATTGGTCAGATAGCGCACAGGGTCAATAGCTTCCCGAGTCGGACCAGCGGTCACCAAAAGCCGCAGTCCGTCGAGATCCTGCTCAGCCATCGCTTGGATATAACGGACGATATCGATAGGCTCGGCCATTTTGCCTTTACCCTCGTCACCGCAGGCCAGATTGCCTACCACAGGCTCCACAAAAAGATAGCCCAATTCGGCCAAGGCGGCCATATTGCGCTGATTGATCGGATTGTCATACATTTGAGTATTCATAGCCGGTACCAGAATGATAGGCGCTGTCGTGGCCATGACGCAGGTCGTCAGAAAATCGTCAGCGATGCCGCCGGCGATCTTCCCCATGATATTGGCTGTCGCTGGAGCGATCACCAAAGCATCAGCCCATTTGGCCAGAGCGATATGCTCAACATTCCACTGCCCTGCACGGACAAAAAGATCTGTGACCACCGGAGCACCGGACAAAGTCTCCAGCGTCAAGGGCGTCACAAACTTTTGCGCATGCTCTGTCATGATGCAGCGCACTTCATAACCGGCTTTTTTTAAACGGCTGGTCAGCTCGCACGCTTTATAAGCTGCGATGCCGCCTGTGACCGCTACTACCACATTCTTGATCTCGGGCATAGTTTACGCCTCCTGAAAAAGGATCTATTTGATGCCATCCTTTGTCTGTTCATACACGATCTTGTCATGCCCGATCTCTTTCAAAGCAATACTCACTGGCTTATTGGAAGCCGCCTTTTCCAAAGGATCAGCGCCGTCCACCAGTTCTCTAGCCCGCTTTGCTGCTGCTACGACCAGAGAATATTTACTGTCGACTTTTTCTAATAACTCATCGATCGTCGGCTCTATCAACATTTGATACCCCTCCTCCAAACGAATTAAACGGTCAGCGGTCGATTGCGGCTGACCCGGCATTTTTCTGCTAAAAGGATCGCTTGCATTTTTTTCACAGCTTCTGACACTGTATCATTTATTATAACATAATCATACTTGTCCATGGAACCCATTTCTGCCGTTGCACAGCTCAATCGCTTATTAATTTCTTCTATACTTTCTGTTCCTCTGCCAGTGATCCGTTTCTCCAATTCCTCCAAGGAAGGAGGCGCTACAAAGATCAAGACCGCTTCCGGCATGGTCTGGCGGATCTGCATGGCACCCTGCGGGTCTATCTCCAGTATGCAGTCCTCACCCTGATTTAATACATCTTCTACAAATTTACGCGGCGTCCCGTAAAAATTGTCATAAACTTGAGCCCATTCCAAAAGACCATCATGCTGCATCAGATCTTCGAACGCTGCTTTCTCCAGGAAAAAATACTCCCGGCCATGCTGCTCGCCCTCTCTAGGCTTGCGGGTAGTCGCTGAGATCGAATAACGGATCGGGCTTGCTTGGCGCAGTGCTTGACAAATCGTCCCTTTGCCCGTTCCTGACGGGCCTGATAGTACAACTAAAATTCCTCTTTGCGGCATCTTGTTCTCCTCCTCTATCTTCAATATCTGCTAGGTCTCGCTCTCTGTCAGGTCATCCACACGTCCGGCGATCGTTTCCGGCTGCAAGGCCGAAAGCACCAGCTGCCCATCCTCCATAAAAATGACTGCCCGCGTTTTCCGGCCGTGGGTCGCATCGATCGCCTTCCCTTCATCCTTGGCCATCTGCACAGCCCGCTTCGCCGGCGCACCATCCGGTGTGATGATCGCGACGATCTTGGGCACTGCCACCATATTGCCAAATCCAACATTGATGAAATGAAGCATTGCTGACACCTCTATCTATTCGATGTTCTGTACCTGCTCGCGAATTTTTTCCAACTCACTCTTCATCTCGACCACCAGCTGTGCAATGGTCAGATCATTAGCCTTCGAGCCTATGGTATTGGTCTCCCGATTCATTTCCTGCACCAGGAAATCCAGCTTGCGTCCCACATCTCCCGCACCATTGACGATCTGCTCGAATTGCGCAAAATGGCTGGACAGACGTACCAATTCTTCATCGATACAGCTTTTCTCGGCAAAATAAGCCACTTCCTGCGCCAAGCGCTCTTCATTGATCTCTACGCCTTCGGAAAGCTCAGTGATCCTTGCCCGCAGCTTGACACGATAGGCTTCCAGCACTTCACCGCTGCGGCTGGCAATATCCGCCGCAAGACGTTTGAGTCCCTCCAGCTTATCCAGCATGTCCACGCGGATACGCTCACCCTCCGTCTGGCGCATAGCCATATGTTGAGCCAGCGCTTCCTCCAAGGCGGCTTTCAGCACTGGCCATACGGCCTTCAGATCCTCCTCAGCGTCTTCCTCCACGATGACGCCCGGCAGTTCTGCCAGCCGATAAATATCCAACTGATACGCTTCACCTAATCGTGCAGCCAGCTGGCTCAGATCTTGGTGATACTGCATGGCCTTTTCCTGATCGAGACGCACATTGGCCTTGGCCTCTTCTGTCGTCTGTGCTTTGATGAATACCTCGATGCGTCCGCGTTTGATCTGGCTCATGATCAGCTTTTTGATCTGCTCCTCCAGGGCCAGATATTGACGCGGCTGTTTGATGATGATCTCACTGTAGCGATGATTGACCGCTTTGATCTCCGCTACGATCTTCAGCCCGCCTTCACTGCATTCGCCCCGGCCGTAGCCTGTCATGCTGTTCATTCCA
>CABVBB010000296.1 GCA_902496505.1 uncultured Peptococcaceae bacterium | reverse complement strand
ACTTTACATATCTGAATGATATTCTCCGCATCAGGCATTGAATTGCCACTCTCCCATCTAGAGATGGCTTGCCTGGATACTAATATCAGTGAAGCCAACTCCTCTTGAGACAGTTTGTTTTCTTTCCTAAGCGCCAATAGCTTTTCGCCAAATCTCATGTTATGCACCCCACGTCCCTTATTTCAGCCGATTCGTTGATGAGATGATCGCTTCATCTAAGCCATCGTTATCACTATCTACATACCAAATTTCAGGAATAATAACTGATGTAATGTCTCAAAATCAACCTCTTGTTCATCTATTTCCCCATCACTACTCAGTTTATAGATTTCTCTTTTCTACAGCAAAAAGGGCCAGAACTATGAAGCTGTTCTCGCCCTTTTTGTTTTATCTGATCATGTGCTGCGCTTCGGTTTAGTCGATATCGTCGCAGTTGATCATGTAGCCGTATTTGGAAGCGACTTTTGCTGCGTGTTCGCAGTTTGGATCGTTTTCCTTGGCCTCTTCTACTTTTTCTTCCTCATCGTCATCGCAGACGATCTGATAACCATACTTGGAAGCAACTTTTGCTGCATTTTCGCAGCCGTCTTCGCCCAGTACATCTTTTTCAAGCGTCATATGCATTCCCTCCCATTGGTCAAAATTATGCTATATTTCTCTGTGCACAATACCATTATACAGCAAGTGTGCAAACATTACAATCAATTATTTTTATATTTTATAGGTTCTTCTGCTGTCTCTGCCTCTTCATCATAGCGGGGCAGCTGAACGGTGAAAGTGGTGCCGCGGCCGAGAGCGCTTTGGACTTCTATCGTGCCGCCGTGGGCTTCGACGTAGCCTTTGGTGATGGCCAGTCCCAAGCCGCTGCCGCCAGTGGCACGGTCGCGGGATTTTTCGGCGCGGTAGAAGCGCTGGAAAATGTAGGGCAGATCTTCGGCACTGATGCCCATGCCGTTGTCTTCGACTTCGAAGACGAACCACTCCCCTTTTTCGTAGGCGCGCAGGACGATGGTGCCGCCGTCGGGGGTATAACGCAGGGCGTTATTGACTAAGTTGAGCACGATCTGTTTGAAGCGCTGCTGATCGGCAAAGACATAATGCACATTGTCATCGATATTGAGCTGGAGCGTCATGCCGCGGCCTTCGGCTTCGGCCTGGATGAGGACAAAGAAGTCGTTGAAGAAGCTGCGGAAATCGATGAGCGTCTTGGTGATGCGCACTTGTCCGGCTTCCAGCTTGCTCAGGTCCTGCAACTCGCTGACGAGGCCATTGAGCCGGATGACTTCGTCGTAGAGGGCGGAGACTTCCACGGGATCCAGCGGCCGATTTTTGTCCAGGGTCATCTCCAGTTTGCTGCTCAGGACAGTCAGCGGTGTGCGCAGCTCGTGGCTGATATCGGCAAACATCTGCCGACGGAGCTTGTTGCCTTCATTGATCTCGTGCGCCATGCTGTTGAAGGCATGGGACAATTCGCCGATCTCGTCATCGGAATAGATGGGCAGCGGCTGATCAAAGTTGCCTTTGGCCATGCGCATGGCCGCTTTATTGAGACTCTTGAGCGGGATCGTGATACCGCGGGAAAGTGCCAGCCCAAAGAGGATCGCAAAAAGACTGATGAAGAATATCCCTTTGACGGCAGCCTTAGCCACTGTCTGGGCGAAGCTTTCTTCCAGCGTCCAGAAGCGGGGATTGAAATAGTCGGTGGGATAGATGTAGCCGACCGTTTCACCATCTACTTTGAGCGCATAGCCGCGGCGGATCATATCGCTGTTCAAGCGGCGGCCAATGTATTGGCTGTCGGGATGGTAGAGGACCATGCCTTTTTCATCGCTGAGGACCACGTCGCCGCTGTTGGTGAAATAGGCGAAGGGATCATAGAGGCTGGGTACCTGCGTGTAATAGGCGACGCCGGACCAGCTGTTGTTGTTATTGATATAGTACTGCAGATAGGTCTCGCCCCATTTGCCCAGCTGGACTTCGCGCAGATCGTAGATGTACTGGTCGAAGGATTTGGTGGTGGCTTCGACGCAGAGCATCCCAATGAGCAGTCCGGCGATGGTGACGAGACACATCAGCGTGACGCTGATCTTAGTTGTCAGCTTCATAGTGATCACCAAATTTATAGCCCAGGCCGTAGACTGTCAGGATATAAACGGGCTTCTGCGGATTGTCTTCGATCTTTTTGCGCAGATTGCTCACGTGGGTATCGATAGCGCGCTCATAACCAGCGTAGCTCTCGCCCAAAGTAGCATTGAGCAGCTGCAGACGGCTGTAAGGGCGGCCGATATTTTGGCAAAGGGTGGTGAGGATCGCATATTCGGAAGGGGTCAGGTCTACGACTTTGCCGCCGACTCGGACTTCGCGGCGATCCAGATTGACCTCCAGCTTGCCGAAGGTGAGCTTTTCTTCGGCCGCAGCCTGTGCGGGATTGACCTTGGTCCGGCGCAGGACAGCCTTGATGCGGGCTTTGAGCTCGCGGAGGCTGAAGGGCTTGGTGATATAATCATCTGCCCCCAGCTCCAGTCCCAACAGCTTATCGATCTCTTCATTGCGGGCCGTGACCATGATGATAGGCACTGCCGAATGCCCTCTGAGCCGCTTGCAGACCTCCAAGCCGTCCACCTTGGGCAGCATCAGGTCTAAGATCACCAGATCGGGCGGGGCTGCTTCAAACAAACGCAGCGCTTCTTCACCGTCCTTGGCCAATACGGTCTCATAGCCCTCTGTCTGCAAAAACTCGGCCACATTGGCCCGGATATTATCCTCATCTTCTACTACCATGATCACATCTGCCATAGTCTCGCACCTGCTTTCTTTATTGTTGAACGTCTTCATTTTCTTCTGGGAGCGTTTCTTCTGGCACCAAGGTCACCCATTGACCGGCCAATGCGCTGGCGCCGCTGTAGAAATACTGCTCGCGCACGCCTGCGGTCTGCTGATAAAGTGTGAGCTTCTGCTCAGCGCTCACGGCATCGACGGTCACGCCGCCTTCGCTAAATACATCGATAGCCCCGGTGGACTGCATGGTCTGCATATTCTGCGCAAGCGCTTGGCCAAAAGCATCACTGATCAGCGTGCGGTCGCTCTCAGCCAGAGCATCCCACCATTTGCCATCGCCCAGCACCACTTCGATATTATAAAACATGTCGGGTTCGTTGAGATAAGTACCTTCGTTGACGATCTGCTGGGTCATGAGTGTTTTGACCTCTGCTTCGCCCACGCAGCGGGCGTCGTAAAACGTCCCGGCTATAGACGGATCAACGGTATGGATACCCACTGCCGCTAAGCTTTGCAGCCAAAGCGGCCGCTGCTCGATGGCCATCGTGAGCCCTGTCCAGCCCATTTCCATGGCCGGCCCTCTAGTCTGCAAAAAGTACTGCTGGCCATTGCCGACAAAGCCCAGCGCCTGATAGCCCAAAGGCTCAGTCAATGCCAGCGCCTCCTGCCCTTTAGCCCCCGTCAGATACTGAGCCAGCTGGGTGCGGTCGCTGAATAGATACGGCAGATCGAAGATGCCGAAGTCCGACACTTCTGCGGCCAGCCGCTGGGTGGATACGCAGACCAATTCCAGCGTCTCCAGCCCCAGGTAGGAGAGCAGGCTGTCATCCTCGCTCCAAGCCTCTGTGGGATACAGCTTGACCTGCAGCCGGCCGCCGGAAGCACTGCTCAGCCGTTTTTGAAAATCCTCCAGCTGCCGATAGCCAGGGCTTTCCTCCGATAAGTCAGTGGCCAGCCGTAAGATCATCGTCTCTGTTTTATCTGAGCGGACTGGGCTGGTCCCTTTTGAACAGCCGCTCATAAGGAGGATCGCCAACAGCAGAAAGCTCGCGATCACACGTTTTTTTCTATGGCGCATAGTATATTGATTCCCTTCATTCATTTTCAGCCGGCTTTGCTAAGCCTTTAAAATCATTGTAACCGTTCTGCCGGAAAATAAAAAGATGGCTCAGCCTAATTTTTATCATTTCCCCATAATTTTTCGCTAAATGCTT
>CABVBB010000295.1 GCA_902496505.1 uncultured Peptococcaceae bacterium | reverse complement strand
GATGTCAGCATTGACCAGTTTGCCGTTTATGATACTGATGCGTTCTTGGGTCTCACTGTTGGCGATCATGTGACCCAGCGCGCCGTAGCGGCCGCTTTCGGGATCGATGAAGGACAGGGTGCCGACACCGCCTGCATTGTCTCTGACGTAGAGGCCGATGCGGAAGGTTTGACTTTCGCAGCAATAGACGGCCTGCACTTCTTTGGTGATCAGCTCATTGTCCCTCAAAATGGTCAATTTGATAGGCTTGTTCTGCTGGCCGAGGGCATGGATCATGGCCGACATTTTTTCGTCGTTGACCACGGTCACACCGTCGACCTCTTTGATGATGTCGCCGACTTTGATGCCGGCTTTTTCTGCGGGGAAGCAGCTTTTACCGTCTTGATCGATGACTGGCGACATCCCGACGACCATGATGCCGTCTGTGCGTAATAAAATCCCGATAGGCTGCCCACCGGGATAAAGGGATATTTCCGGCATCACCGCCACATCGATCTGTTTGACCGGGATCAGGCCGAACAGCCGCAGCTTGAGGCTCACCTGACCTGGCTGTACGCAGGTGGGTCCGTTTTGGCCGCTTAGATTGATGGCAGCTACTTGCGCCGTTTCCTGGTCGAGATCTAATACACCTTGCTGATCTTGGATATCGACCTTCATCTGCGTAAGCAGACTTTGGGGATAATCCAAGGACAGCGCCAACGCTTCGCCGACGCGGGCGCTTTGTAAAAATGGTTGTCCAGCCTGCCAGAATACCGCCGCTGAAGCCAGCGTCAGCATAATGATGACCAGACTAGAGATGATAGCTTTGAGCTTGAAGCGCTTGGACACATACTGTCACTCCCTTGACAGCTCTCAACGCTCCCCATCGGCTTCAAGCCTTGCTTCTCTATTAATGTCTCCCTGCCTGCGCAGGATATGTCAAGCAGTTTTACACAGCCGGGCCATTTTTCTGCGCTTTGAGCGCCCGAGCGTGCTGCAGCTGGTAGCCTTCCTCACCGCCGAGCATTCTTGCCAATTCATGGATCTGCCCATCATTATCCAAGGCTTGGATAGAGGTGCTGGTATTGCCATCTGTGACATTTTTTGTGATCAAAAAATGTCGGTCAGCCAAGGCTGCGATCTGCGGCGCATGGGTGACGCAGATGACCTGGGCGCTTTCGCTGACAGCAGCCAATTTTTCGGCGACCTTGACCAGGATATTGCCGCCGATACCGGTATCGATCTCGTCAAAGATCAGCGTGCCGACAGATTCGTGCCGGGCCAGGATGGTCTTGAAGGCCAGCATGATGCGGGACATCTCGCCGCCGGACGCGATCTGGCTCAAAGGCTTGAGCGGCTGACCGGGATTGGCGGATAAATAAAATTCCACATCGTCGATGCCATTGCGCTCCATGTTTTTGGTCTGAAAACGCACTTCAAAACGCGCCTGAGCCATGGAAAGATCTTGGAGCTGACCGATGAGCTGCTCTTCAAACTCGCGGGCTAAGCGATGCCTGAGCGCAGACAGCTGCTCAGCGGTCTCCATAAATTCTGCCTTGCGCAGACGATAGGCTTCCTGTGCCTGCGTCAGCTCGAATTCCACATTGCTGAGCTCATCGATCTCGTCTTGGATGGCTTTTTGCTGAATGAGTATCTCTTCAATGGTGCAGTTATACTGCCGTTTGATCTTCTCTAAAGCATATTGTCGCTCATCGAGCTGTTCTTTATGCGCCGGATCGAAGTCGATGCGGTCGTTATAATGGCCCAGGGTCATAGCATGATCCTCTATGGTATAGATGATCGACCGCAGGCTTTCTGTCATCTCAGAAAGCGAATCATCATAGGCTACAGCGGCTTCTAACTGCCGCATGGCTTGGTCGAGCTGCGTATAGACCGACGCCTGTGCGCCGTAAAGCAGCCGATAAGCCCGGCTGGTGCGCTCTACGATCTGCTCAGCATTTTCCAGCACAGCCAGCTCTGCGGCCAGCTTGTCATCTTCGCCTGGTTTCAGATTCAATTCCTTCAACTCTTGAAGCTTATATTGCAAATATTTGAGGCGCTCATCCCGTTCCAGAGCGGTCTGCCGCAGGTTTTTCAATTCTCTGTTGGCTGCGCGCAGAGCTTCGTAGCGGCTGTTCAGTTCTTCCCGCAGAGCACGCAGGTCACTGCCGCCCAAAGCATCGAGCAGATGGATGTGCTGCTCACGGTTGGAGATGGCCTGAAAATCGTGCTGGCCGTAAATATTGATCAGCTGCTGGCCGACCTGCTTGAAATTGGCCAGCGTGACTACCCGATTATTGATGCGGCAGATATTTTTGCCGCCTGCGGATATCTCCCGCGTCAGCACCAGCACTTCTTCGCCTTCCTCAGCCAGTCCCAATTCTTCCAGCTGCGCTAAAACAAGCGGCTCTTCCAGCGTGAAAACGCCCTCGACGCGGGCTTTTTCGCAGCCTATGCGGACATCGTCGCTCTTGGCCCGCGCGCCTAAAAGCAGGGATACTGCGTCGATGATGATGGATTTGCCTGCGCCGGTCTCACCGGTCAGGACATTGAGCCGTTCATCAAAATCCAGCGTTATTTTATCGATCAAGGCAAAATCCCTGACCGTCAGCTGCATCAGCATAGTTTTCTCTCCTTTCCTGAGCGGTCATCTCAGCCCAGATACCACTCCAGTTTTTCGATGATCTTGTGCACTGCCTCTTTGGGCTTGATCACTAACAATATGGTATCGTCTCCGGCGACGGAACCAATGATATTGTCCCATTTGGCCGTATCCAGCGCACTGGCTACCGCATTGGCATTGCCGGGTGCCGTATGGATGATCATGATATTTTCACTGTAATCATAGTTGATGACGAATTCCTTGAGCATGAAGCGCAGCCGAGATTCGGAAACGGATACCTCTGGCGGCATGGCATATTTGTATTGATCGCCGCCGGCAGAGACCTTGACCAGCGCCAATTCTTTGATATCTCGCGATACGGTGGCCTGAGTGACGTTGAATCCTTCCTGGCGGAGAAAATCGGCCAATTCCTCTTGGGTCGCGATATCGTTTTCTTTGATCAGCTCTAATATTTTACGATGTCTTTTGGATTTCATGCCATCACTCCTCAGTTGTATTTTTTGCCGCTGCCGCCGGCTTTCAATTTATCCCGCATGACCTGAAAAAAATTGCGGTCCTTCATTTTGACCAGATATGTATAATCATCTGCTTTGCGGATCAGGATCTCATCTTTATTTTCCAGTTCCATCCCGTACTGGCCGTCTACAGTCAGCATGGCCTGAAAATTTTCCAAGCCCAGGTGCACCCGCAGGACGCTTTCCGGCGGAAAGATCATAGAGCGGGCGGACAGAGAATGGGGGCAAATAGGCGCCAAAATGCACACGTCAAAATTGGGATAGACGATAGGCCCGCCTGCGGACAAGGAATAGCCTGTCGAACCGGTAGAGGTGGAAAAGATCACGCCGTCGCCCAAAAATTGATCGACCATAGCGCCGTCCATCTCGATCTCCACGGAAATGATCCGCGCCAGTGCGCCCTTGGTGATGACCAAGTCATTGAGCCCGGTCAATTCACGCAGCTTTTGTCCGTTGCGGTAGACCTCTGCTGTGAGCATCATGCGCCGCTCCACCTGGAAATCACCGCTCAAAAAGGCGCCCAGATAGTCTTCCAATTCATTCATCTCTACTTCGGTCAAAAACCCCAGATAACCTTTATTGACGCCGAGCAGCGGCTTGTGGTAGCCATAGACGGTCCGGGCAGCACGCAAAAGCGTCCCATCACCGCCAACGACCAGCACTGCATCAGCTGCCTGGGCAAATTGGGCATTGGTCAGACGGGGAAGTCCCAGGGCATCGGCATCCTCACCGGGCGCAATGATCTGGATATCCCGCGCGCTCAGCTGCTCAGCGATCATCTGTCCCAGCTCGACCACTTCCGTTTTATAAAAATTGAGCACCAAGCCCAAGGTTTTGATTTGCTCCATCTCTTATTCTCTCCCTATCCCGCTATTTTTAATAAAAAATAGCCTATGCA
>CABVBB010000294.1 GCA_902496505.1 uncultured Peptococcaceae bacterium | reverse complement strand
ATCAGTACATCAAACCGTATATGACCGCTGGCAAAGCGCTGAGCTTCTCCCACGGCTTCAATATCCATTTCGGTCAGATCGTACCGCCAGCTGATGTTGATGTCTTCATGGCGGCTCCTAAATCCCCAGGCCACAGCTTCCGTAAAGCGGTACAGCAGGGTCAAGGCGTACCGGGCTTGGTCGCTGTCGCTCAGGACGCTACAGGCCATGCTCATGACATCGCTCTAGCTTTCTGCAAAGGCATCGGCTGCACGAAAGCAGGCGTATTAGAGACCACCTTCAAAGAAGAGACTGAGACCGACCTTTTCGGCGAACAGGCAGTCCTCTGCGGCGGCTTGGCAGCATTAGTCGAAGCAGGTTTCGAGACCTTAGTCGAAGCTGGCTATCAGCCAGAAAGCGCTTACTTCGAGTGCTTCCATGAAATCAAATTGATCGTTGATCTGATGTATGAAGGCGGCTTGGAATACATGCGTTATTCCATCAGTGATACAGCAGAATATGGTGATTATGTCAGCGGCAAACGTCTGATCACACCAGAAGTCAAAGCAGAAATGAAAAACATCCTGACCGATATCCAGACCGGTAAATTTGCTAGAGAATGGCTGCTGGAAAATCAGGTAGGCCGTCCGAATTTCAACGCGATGCGCCGTATCCAGGCAGAGCATCCGATCGAAACCGTCGGTAAAGACCTGCGTGAGAAAATGGTCTTTTTGAAGAAACAGAAATAAGCAGAACGAGGGGGAAAAATCATGCAGGACAGTGGAGCGCACATTTTGATCAAGGCGCTGGAAGACCAGGGCGTGAAAACGATTTTTGGCTATCCCGGCGGGGCAGTATTGGAGATCTACGACTGCCTGAAAGAAAGTTCCATCAAGCACATCCTTGTGCGCAATGAGCAGGGCGGCGCTCATGCGGCCAGCGGTTATGCCAGAGCTTTGGGTACAGTGGGCGTCTGCATGTCCACCTCTGGACCTGGTGCGACTAACCTGGTCACCGGTATCGCCACAGCATACATGGATTCGATCCCATTAGTGGTCATCACCGGTCAGGTGCCGCGCTCAATGATCGGTACCGATGCTTTTCAGGAGATCGACATCACTGGCATCACCGCGCCGATCACCAAGCACAATTATTTGATCCAGCACGTTGAGGATATTCCCCGTATCGTGGCCGAGGCGTTCCATATCGCCTCCACCGGCCGCCCGGGCCCTGTACTGATCGACCTGCCCCGCGATGTGGCGCAGGCCAAGTGTGAGTATGTTCCAGTGACTGACGTGGATATCCGCAGCTATAAGCCCAATCTCTACGGTCACAGTGGCATGATGAAACGGGCCGGAAAGATCCTGCGCGATGCCAAGAAACTGGTCATCTGCGTTGGCGGCGGTGTGGTCAACGCTGGCGTTGGCGAGGAAGTCCGTCAGCTGGCGGAGAAAAAGAATGCGACCGTCGTTTCTACGATGATGGGCCTAAGCGGCTACGCAGAGGACGAGCGTTTCTTAGGCATGCTGGGCACCTATGGCAATGCCGGCGCCAATAAAGCTGTCCAGGACTGCGATTGTCTGCTGGCTTTGGGGATGCGCTTTGATGACCGCGTCATCAGCGTTCCGGACAAATTTGCCCCCAATGCTCAGATCATCCATGTGGATATCGATCCTGCTGAGATCGGCAAAAATGTGGATATCGACGTGCCTATCGTCGGTGATCTGCGCAATGTGGTCAAAGCGCTCAATGAGCAGCTGGACAAGGAGCAGGACATCGTCCGCTGCGAAGTCTATCCCAAAGAACCCATCCCCAGAGAAGAGGGACTCAGCGTGCCTTGGATGATCGAGCAGCTGCAGGCTGCTATTGGCGATCAACCAGCCATCATTACCACCGATGTCGGCCAGCACCAAGTCTGGGCAGCCAACAGCTACCATTTCACTGCACCGCGTACCTTCATCTCCTCCGGCGGCTTAGGCACCATGGGCTACGGCATCCCTGCCGCAGTAGGCGCCCAGATCGCCTGCCCGGATAAGCTGGTCGTGGCGGTGACAGGCGATGGCAGCTTCCAAATGTGCATGCAGGAATTGGGCACTATCATGGAACAAAATCTGCCTGTCAAGATCTTGCTGTTCAATAACCATGTCTTGGGCATGGTGCGTCAATTGCAGTATCATTACTGCGGTGCACGCTACAGCGGTGTGGAATTCGGCCCAACGGTCGATTTCATGATGCTGGCCAAGGCTTACGGCGCAGAAAGCTACCAGATCATGACGCCGGAAGAAGCGCCGGAAGTATTGCGGCAGGCCTTAGACAATGGCCGCTTTACGATCATCGAATGCGCTATCGATCCCGATGATCTCTGTCTGCCGATCGTCTTGGGCGGACATGGTATTGATGATATGTACGAAGGAAAATCCGCTGAATAAGCTGAAAGACATCGTTTTCTACGGGAAACGGTGTCTTTTTTTGCGGGAAAATGCGGGAAAAGTTCGGCAAGGGAAGAAATTTATGGTATACTAAAAATGTTTAGAAGGTCAACTTTTATATTTTTTGAGGGGGAATCATCATGGAGAAAAAACAAATGATCGGCTTGTCATCTCTGCTGCTGGCCTGCACCTTGGCTACATCAGCTTATGCTGCCGATGACATCAAGGTGTTCGTGGGCGATAAGGCTTTGGCTTTCGATCAGCCGCCTATCGTAGAGGAGGGGCGGACGTTAGTGCCGATGCGCACGATCTTTGAAGCCTTGGATGCCAAAGTGAGCTGGGATCAAGAGACGCAGACAGTCACCGCCTTCAGCGCTGATGGTAAAGAAATATCACTGCAGATCGGCCGGCCAGAGGCGGTCGTGAAAGCGGACGGTCAAGCGTCGCCAGTGCTGCTGGATGTGCCGGCACAAGTCGTCGGCGGTCGGACGCTGGTCCCCTTGCGGGCAGTCTCGGAGCTGATGGCGGCTGATGTCAAATGGGATGATGATTCGCGTACCGTGACCATTACGAAACCAAGCGCGAAAGATGCCAATAAGCGTATATTCACGGGCAAGGACGGCCTCACCGTGACTGCTGGCCTAGAATGGGGGCAAGCTGTCGGTGGCAACTCCATGGAGGAAAATGATGCTATCGTTTTGCTGAGAAATCGGGCTGATGATCCGATGCTTTCAGACGTGACCTTTATCATCAAAGCGGACAGCATGGCGGCTTATGAACAAGAGCTTCGGGAAATGCGTACGAAGTACGATGCATTGCCGGCTGAACAAAAAGATTCCATCCTAGCCTACTATATGAATGCTTATCCCCAATCTGAGCAAGCGGCTATCCAGGAACTGTTCACAGCAGAAAAAGTCGATTATACTGCCGTCAGCAAAGCATTGACAGATTATGATTTCTTGGAACGACTGAGAAGCAGTGGTATAGAAGCGACGCTGGTCAAAAAAGAAGCCGTATCCTTTTTAGGCCAGCAGTCAGAACTGAGTGAGATCGAAGCGGTCATCGAAGGAATAACGGCCCGCTACTATGTCGCTCATACCGTCAAAAACGATGTCAATTATACGCTGCTGGTCTCTGGTGAAAAAGAAGCTATCCAAACCAATGCTGCCGAGATCAAAGCCATGATCGTCTCAGCCAGCCTACACCAGTAAGTTCAGCTTCAAGCGGAGCAGTGACCGTAAAAAAGTACGGCGCTGCTCCGTTTGTTTATTTCTAAAAGCTTTGCAGGACAAACGCCGCCGTTTGTGGTATATTGATAGGCGAATGGAAGGAAAAGAGGGTGTAACATCATGGATAAGGATATCTATATCCAAAAGCTGGTCGTGCATATTTTAGACAATACGCTGGGCCTGCCGGTCTTATCAGAGGCTTTGCCGCCTTTATCAGCAGAGACCAATACTTTTGTGGGCAAGCATATCGAACGGCTTTTTGCCGACGGCAAATTGAAAAGCAGCCACTTCATGGAAGGTGATCAGACGGTCAAGGAGCTGTGCTTAGAGCTTCGGCATGATGATGAGGCCTTTTTGCATGTCACGCAGGAATTGGCGAAAAAGCTCTATGAGAT
>CABVBB010000293.1 GCA_902496505.1 uncultured Peptococcaceae bacterium | reverse complement strand
AACGACGACATGCGCTTTTGTCGACAGCCTGAGGCAGCTGCCTGGAAGCAGCTGCCTTTTTGATCGCTAGTTATCTTTTTTCATGCAGGTACAATTTTTCAAACTCTGCTTTGGGCAGAGGCTTGTTGAAATAATAGCCCTGCGCTTCATCGCAGCCCAGCTCGCCCAATATATGCAGCTGCTCATCCTCCTCCACGCCTTCGGCAACACTGTGGATGCCCAGTTCGCGGCAGGTGGTGAGAAAGTTGCGGACGATGATGCGGGTGGCTTGATTGCTGATCAGATCGTTGACCAGCGTCTTATCCAGCTTGAGCACGTCAAAGGTCATCACCGAAAGGATGGCCATGCTGCTGTAGCGTGCGCCGAAATCATCCAGCGCCAGCCCGTAGCCCTGTAAGCGGATCTGCCGGCCGATGTGCGCCAGCGTATCCCGCTCCAACTCCCCGAGACTTTCGGTCATCTCGATCTCGATATAGCGGGCGTCAACGCCATAGGCGCGCCTGATGGACTCCATCTCCTGCACCAACTGCTCCTCCAAGAGCGTTACCCGCGAAAAATTGACCGACACGGGAAGCAGCGCCAAGCCCTGCGCCTGCCAGCTTTGCAGACTGCGGCAGACTTCTTCGAACATGAAGAGATCGATATAGCGGATCAAACCCTCTTTTTCCAGCATAGGCACGAATTTATCCGGCGCGATGAGCCCGCTCTCCGGCCGATAGCCCCGCACCAGCGCCTCCGCGCCGATGATCCGGCCGCTCGCCACGTCAGCCTTGGGCTGGAGGAACAAGCGGAAGACGCCCTGCTCGATATCCCGCTGCAAATTTTGCCTGAGCAGCGGATCATGCCCCTTGGTGAGAATGGACAGATCCTTATGATAGCTCTGCTTAGCCACCAGCATGCGCTCATCAGAATGAGCCATCAGACTGGACAGGCGGATCTCGCTGTCTGCCCAGGCGTAGCCAATGGACAAACAATCAGGATAGATCATCTGCATCTGCTCCCGCAGTTCGCTGATATGCTGCTCAAATTTCTCCAGAGAGAGATTTTCGCAGACGACCAAAAACTCATCGCCGGCAAAACGGTAAGCCCGCCCCTCTGCAAAAATATCCTGCAGCATCCTGGCCGTCTGCCGGATGACATCATCGCCAAAGGTATGGCCATAGTGGTTGTTGATGCGCTTGAGACCATTGATATCCACTGCTGCCACGCCCAGAGAGATCAAGCTCTCCTCCTGGAGCGACTGCTGATATTTTTGGAAACTGTGGAGATTCCACAGTCCCGTCAATTCGTCGTGGTCGCTGAGATACGCCTGCTCCTGCTCGATGAGCCGGCGGGAAAGGTTGCTGCTCAAGAACTGCCGCAGGGCGGTCAAAAATTCCAGTCTGCCTCGATTGCGGCTGGGATTATCCACGCCGAGATAAGCGATGATCTTATTTTCGCTGTCTAAGAGCGAGAGCATATAGCAGGCACACACGCCTTGCGCCTGTAGATTGCGGTAGAGTTCCGGCCGTTCCTCCTCTAGACTGTGCAGGTCATCCAGCGCAGCGACGCGGCACAGATGCGCCCGTTCGTCTGCGCTGAGCTGCTCCGGACGGCGCAGGCGCGTTTTGAGCGTCTCCTTGGACGCTGCGCCTTCCTGGTGCCATTCGTAAAAACTGGCTGAACGGCCGTCATCCATAGGGATCGCCAAATACGCCCGTTCCGCCCCGTAATAAGCGGCTAATTTTTGCAGGACAGCGGTGATCGCCTCGGACCACTCCAAGGGATCGGTCAGAGAAAAGACACATTCCAAAAGCTCAGCACGAGCGGCTTCGTCCAGCAGATCGTCCTTATCCGCATCTTTTTCCGCCAGATCGCCTGCTGCACCCTCTTGGATATCATCAGAATAAAGCGCACAGCAGCCCACACCGGTTTTTCTGGCGTCATCCAGCGCCACTCTGGCCCGTTCGTACAAGACTCGGAAATCCTGCGTCCGCCACTGGCCATAAGCGACACCGGCAGAAACGGATACTGGCAGCTGCGCCTCGCTGAACATAAAGGGCCGATTCATCTGCCGGCAGATCTTCTCTGCTAAGGACAAGAGTTCTCCTGCCGAATAATGGACCCGCAGAAAGATGACCAGTTCATCTGCATAAAAACGCCCAACGATCTGTTCACTGCCAAAAGTGAAATGGATCAGATCGGACAGCTCGCGAATGATCTCCTCCGCCACGTCATAGCCGCTGCGGCTGATGATCTGTCCATAGTGATCCACCGCAAAAATGAGCAGGCCATAGGGGCTTGCCTCCTGCTCAGCCAGCGCCAGAGCATCTGTCATCATCCGCTTAGCGGTCTCTCGGCTGTAGGTATTGGTGGCCGTATCTTTTTCTGCCCGCTGCATGAGCGCCGACTCACGCATCTTCTGTTCATCGATATCCCGCAGACTGCTGTAGGCATAGAGCTCGCCGGTCAGCGAATGCTTGACCAAACGGGTGGTCACATTGATCCAGCGCAGCCGACCGCTGGGTTCCTGCTGACGGAAATCCATGGACAGGGTATTTTCTCCGTTGGCATAGGCGCTAAGAACGGCTTCTTTGGAAAAGCCATCCAGATAGCGCTTCTGGTCGTTGGGATTGATGATGGTCTGGGCGGTGAGATCGACCAGCCCTTGGTAGTTCATGCCCTGCACAGGCTGCGCTTCTGGTTCATTCATCACCTGCAGACGCTCCACTTGATCCCTGCTCAAATTGATGCAGGCGCCCCGCAGGATGCCTTCGGCAAAAGTATAGCGCAGCTCCAATTCCTGCTGATAGCGGATCTCTGCTTCCTTCTGCCGAGTGATATCCTCACCCACTGCTACTGCACGCACGGGCTTGCCCTGTTCATCAAAGATCGTCGTATAACTGATGCGTTCCCACCACCACGGTTCGTCCTCCGTGGTACGCAGCAAAATATCGGCCTGCGCCCAAGGTTCGCCGTCAAAAAGTTTTTGGTACAGCGCTCGGAAGTCTGCAATGCTGGAAGGATGTATCCGTTCCAGCGCAATGGGACTTTCCGGCACATCATCTACGATGCCCTTATAGCCATGGCGCGCTTCGGCGCTTTCGGTCAAAAGGATGCGCCGCGCAGCCAGATCGTACTCCCAGACATTGATCGGCGTCTGGCGCAGCGCGATACGGTAGCGCTGTTCATTGCGCATGATGGCTTCCTGGAGCGCATGGTTGTCGCTGATATCTGTGATAAAGCCGCTCAGCACCTGCTGACCGCCGCGGTATTCAAACGTCCCTGTGACCAAAAGCCAGCGGATATCGCCCTCAAGGGTGATCACCCGCATCTCCCACTGCACAGTGCTTTCTCCGGCAGACTGCGCTTCATCGATGACCCGTCGGACGCCCGGCAGATCGTCCGGGTGCACATAGCGGGCACATTTATTGTCCAAGCGCTCGGCCATACTTTCCGGGGTATAGCCGTGTACGCTGTAAAAAATGTCATTGCCGTAGAGCAGGGTGAATTCCTCATCGATGCGCACCAAAAAAGCGCCGCCCCGCGAGGCCGCCCGATAGAGCTCCAGCTGATTGCGCAGCGCTACCTGCTCTGTCATATCGATACACAAGCAGACGATGACCATCTGGCCATCTGCCAAAGTCAGCCTGCGGCCGACCTCCCGCATCCAAGTGGGCGTACCGTCCTGCTTGAGCTTGCAGCTCATCAGCTCATATTCGCCCCGGCTTTCCAGCTGCGCCATCATCGATCCCAGCTGCTCTTGGCGCTCTTCTGGCAGGATCACCTCAGCCAAATGGCCGCCCGTCGCCTCCCGCAGGGCAGCTTCGTCTGCATACCCCAGGTAGGCAAGCATCTGCTCATTGATGAAATAAAGCGGCAGCCCTTTGTCCCAATAGGCGCCCATCATCCCGCCGGGAACGTGGCGGCTGATCATTTCCAGTTTGGCGCGGTCTGCATGGTAATGGGTGATATTGTAGCTGCTGAGCAGACCGATCCGGCGGCCGTCCTGCCAATCGATCAAAGAAGCCAGCGTTTCACTCCAGCCGCCGTTCT
>CABVBB010000292.1 GCA_902496505.1 uncultured Peptococcaceae bacterium | reverse complement strand
CCGGTCTTTTTGTCAAACATCGCCCCCAAGCGCTGTTCCTCAAACCTCCCCTGTCCCGCTGGCAGCATAACGCTGGTCACATAAGCAATGATCTTATCGTTGGACGCTGTCGGCGAGATCGTTTGGACAATATCGCCGCTGGCAAAGGGCATTTGATCCGCTTGGCTGTTTTGGTAGTCAGCGTACATCTTTTCCAGTTCCAGCGCCACGTCATAGACTTTTCCCTGCTGCTCATAATAGGCCAGGATGTTTTTCTGGGCTTCTTCCGGCAGCGTATCCCAGCTCAAATCTTCCCGTCCGGGCACATAGACATTACTCGGCCCGCTGTCGCGGTGCACGCTAATAAGCTCTGTCCCATCCGCCAGCCGGTAGCTCAGACGCCCATTAGCCTCCCATATATCCACCGCTGTGCCGTCTGCTAAGGTCACCGCCTGTTCTTGACGCAGTGTCCAGTCGCTCTCTGTCTCCCTCGTTTTGGTGCTGTGGGTGCAGCCTGAGGTGATCACCAAACAGCACAGCACCAGCAGCAAGAGTTTCTTCTGCCGCATGATCATTGCCCCTCTCGATAAAATATGGTGTCTTTTGCAAGGTCCGCTCCTGCTCCGGAGACGGTCAGTTCACAGGTCATACCAGCGCTGATCTGATCAAAGGTATTGCGGTAGGCGGTTATTTTTTCGATGCTAAACTGCACCTCTTCTGCTGATGGCTGGCCGTTTAAGATCCTTAAAATATCCCCTTGCTTCAAGTCGATCAGCGCGCGCCCCGCCAAGGCCAGCTGATCGTCTCTGGTGCTGGTATACGCCAAAATAAACGCTTTTTCTAAGCCCATATTGCTCCCCCCTTATTTTTTTAAGCATAACATAGCCTGATCATTTCCGCCATACGCAAAAAGTCTCTGCGGCCGCCAAGACCACAGAGACTTTTTCCTTTATGATGAATGGACCCGAAGGGATTCGAACCCTCGGTCTCCGCGTTGCGAACGCGGCGCTTTCCCAGCTAAGCTACGAGCCCACAGGAGACGATCTTCTCGTCTCTGTGAATTATTGTAGTCCTTTGGCCGCAAATATGCAAGAGGAAATTTTGCTGTCCTAAGTCAGATCGTCATAGACCACATAGCGGGCCTTGCCTTGCTGCTTGGCGGCATAGAGTGCCTGATCGCCGCGGCGGATGAGCTCATCCAAGGAGATCGGCTGTCCGGCTAGGGCCTGCGCCAGCCCGACGCTGACGGTCATCTGCCAAAAGGCTCTGACCTGACCGAAGCGTTCGTCCAGCGCCTGGATGAAGACCTGGGCGCTCTGCACAGCGTTGTCCAGAGCACAGTCGTCCAGCAGCACCACTACAAATTCGTCGCCGCCCATGCGGGCGATGACGGCCTCAGGAAAAGACTGCACGATGGTCTCGGCGGTCAATTGCAGGGCGCGATCGCCTACACTGTGACCGTAAGTATCGTTGACCTGCTTGAAATTGTCCAGATCGATATAGAGCACGATGGCCTGTTGTCCCTGCCAGCGCTTCGCCATTTCCTGATAAAAGCCCCGCCGGTTGAAGATGCCGGTCAAATCGTCTGTACGCGCCACAGCCATAATCTGCTGCTCATGATTGCGCTCCAGGGTGATATCCTGATACAGGCACAAAAGCCCGGTCTTATTCTCGAAAATATCCAGGCAGGGCTCCTCGCGCACGCCCAGCTGACGCTCCTGTCCTTCTGCATTGCAGCAGACGGCTTCAAAATAATCCGCCTTGCCCTCGATCTGTTGGATCTGGCGCAGATTGCGCGCCTTCCACGCCTCGTAGGGCTGGCCGACTATAGCGTCCCGTTCTTCGCCAAAATACGCCTGGCACCAATCATTGACATCGATGATCTGCCCTTCATTGCCTACCATGAGCACGGCAAACGGCAGACTGCGCAGAAAAAGCTCCAATTCGGTATCCATATTTTGCAGATCCGTCACATCGTGTGCCACGCCGCAGGTCCCTATGATCCGGCCGTCCTTGTCAAAGAGCGGTGATTTGTACGTTTTGAACTGCCGCATGCCCCGCTTGGTCTTGACCTTTTCGTCAAAAAGGATGGTGTGCCCGGCCGCCATGACGCTTTCCTCGGACTCCAGACAGACGTATTCTCCTTTGGCGTACTCTTCCTCGCTCATATCCCAAATATAATAATGCCCCCGTCCGTGGACCTCCTCTTTGCTCTTCTGCACAGCCTGACAAAAGCTGTTGTTGACCTTGAGATGAGCGCCCCGTATGTCCTTGAACCAGACCAGATCAGGAATACTGTCGATGACCGTGTCCAGATACATCGCATAGAGCTGCGCCTCTGCCAGACTTTGGAGCCGCCGTTGCAGATCGCTGAAATAAAAAACGATCCGCTCTTTGGTGAAGGGTTTGACCCACAGCGCATCTATCTGCTGATACACTTGGGCGTCAAAGACCTGCTGAGCTTCCGCGCAGACGGCTAAGAGCGGCTTTTCGCCTTGAACGTGGGCGGGTAACGGATCAGGAAGATCCCAGATCACCAGATCGCTCTGGGCCAATTTTTCCGCGGAATAGTGACGCTGCCGCTCGATGTGGTGGGTGAAGCCCGCCAAGGGCTCGACGGCTTGTACCACTTTTTCCAGCGACTCCTCCGCACTAAATATCATGATATTTATATGATAGTGATACAATCCCGCTCATCCCCTTTATCTCGGCACCAAGTGTTCTCTCCAGTAATAGCTGCAAATACTTTTTGAATTTAGTATACGCTTTTTTATCTGCAAGAGCAAGCATTACAGCTTATTTCAGCCATAAAAACTACCTAAAAAACAAAAAAACGATGCTTTTGTGACCAAAGCGATCACAAGGCATCGTTTCTGAAGCTTTTTTTAAAGGCTGGCCGCACGCTGGCGCTTAGCCAGCACAGCAGGCGCTGTTTCTGTGAGCAAAAAGCCGCCGACTAAAAGGATGATCGGCATGATCAAGAGCACATACATGACATTGGTGATGCCCAAAAACCCAGCCAGCACACCCGCCAAAGCCGGAGAGAGCACGCCGCCGAAAAGTTCGCCCACCGCAGGGGTAAAGGAGATCGCTGTGGGCACCAATTCCTGCGGCACCGCTTCGCTGGGAATGACGGAATTGAGCAGCGGCACCAAGCCGGAAAAAAAGAGCGAGGCCAAAAAGAGGCAGACCGTCAGCGCCAGCGCTGGCAGATCGAGCAGCAAGAAGGCCGCGAAGCTCACCATACCGATCACCGTGCACAAAAGGACTGTCCGTTTGCGGCCTAGTCGGTCAGACAGCGTAGGGATGACTACTTCGCCGCAGAAGCCGCCCAGCCCGTAGCCGGAAAAGATCGCACCAGCCGCGATAGTGGAAAAGCCCTTGCCCTCCATCAGATAAATGATGGCAAAAGCTGCTACCGTGAAGTACCACATCATGGCGATACAGGTCAAAATAGTGGTGATGACGATATTGCGGTAGGCGGCCAATTCCTTGAAGGAATGTTTCTCCGCTTTTTCTGTCTTTTGGGGAGAGACCTCGATCTGTCTGGGAATACGCCACAGGCCGCAAAAAACGGTCATGGCCGTCAAAAAGACCAGCACGGCGATGAGGATATAGCAGCCCCGCCAGCCCAAGTCCGCGCCGACGCGGGTAATGACGATGGCGCCCAGTGCCGAACCGATCAGCGAAAAACCGGACTCCATGATGCCTAGGAACATGCCGCGGTTTTTGGGATTGCTCTGTTCGGCGATCATGGAGATGCTGGGCGAGCACATAGAACCACAGCCGAAGCCAAAGACGGCCGCGAAAAGGTACAAGAGCACTACTTGATGGGTGAGGCCGAAGAGCACTAAGGCGATGGCGCCCACGCACATCCCCGGCACCATGACCTTGGGCTGACCGATGCGTCCGGCCAGATCGCCCAAAAAGATGATGGCCATTGCCCAGAAAAAAGCCACTGTTGCCGCCAGATAGCCGTTATGCTCTGCACCTAAACCAAATTCCAGAGAAAAATACGGAAACAAAAATGCGATAGAATTACGAGCCAATCCCGTAAAA
>CABVBB010000291.1 GCA_902496505.1 uncultured Peptococcaceae bacterium | reverse complement strand
TTTGAATGCTTCAAAAGCCGCTACGAAAGAGGCCTCTCTTTCATCGAGTTCAACTACATGATCATGCAGGCGTATGACTTCCTCTATCTCAACCGCCACTACAACTGCAAACTGCAATTCGGCGGCAACGATCAGTGGTCCAATATCATCGCCGGCGTGGAATTGATCCGCCGTGCTGATGGCAATCCTGCCTATGGCCTGACCTTCAAGCTGCTCACCAACAGCGAAGGCAAAAAAATGGGCAAGACAGCCAATGGCGCTGTTTGGCTGGATCCTGAGAAGACCACACCATTCGACTTCTACCAATACTGGAGAAATATCGACGATGCCGACGTCGAAAAATGCCTGGCTCTGCTCACCTTCCTGCCCATGGAAGAAGTCAGACGCTTAGGCAGCCTGGAAGGCGCTGAGATCAATCAGGCCAAAGAAGTCCTGGCTTACGAAGTCACTGCTCTGGTCCACGGCCAAGAGGCGGCCAAAGCCGCTCAAGAAGCAGCCAAGACCTTATTCGGCCAAGGCGGCGCTGGCGGCAATATCCCCAGCACTGAGCTCTCTGCTGCTGATTTTGCTGACGGCATGGACGTCATCGCTCTGCTGCGCACCACCGGTCTAATCGCCACCACCAGTGAAGGCCGCCGCCTCATCGAACAAGGCGGATTGACCATCGAAGAGCAAAAGATCACCGACATCAAGCATCTCGTCCAATTGTCCGACTTCACGGATGGCAAACTCTTGATCAAAAAAGGCAAGAAGAGCTTCCACCAGGTCGTGCTGCAGTAGCCTATTTCCCTATTGGTGCAGCCAGATCGCACGGCTGGCCAGCATAAGGAAAGAGAGGATGGTCTATGGAACCACTAGACGGGACCTTATATATCGCTGAGATCTTCTATGAAACCGGCGAACTGCAGTTTCGCTATTGCCGCAAACCATCGCCTGACGGTACGCACTGGATCCGCGACGGCCGCTTTACTGCCTATTATCCTAACGGTCAACTGGCATCGGAGGGTCTTTATGATGATGACCAGGAAGATGGTTACTGGCGAGACTATCACGAAAATGGCCAGCTCGCTGCCGAAGGCTTTTATGACCACGGCCAGGAAACTGGCCTATGGCGCTTCTACGATGAAGCAGGCCAGCTGGAAGCAGAAGAAAATTATGTATAGCTGTCTCTTGGCGGCTGACTATCGATCAAGCTGCTTGGCTTTGCCGCCAGGCAGCTTTTTTTCATGCAACTTGAAGCGATCTGCGCTTTGGATTTGAATCCTTGTGCAACTCATGCTACAATAAGAACGGAATCACTACAGACAGAAAGGATGTCGATCCAATGGATCCAAGAATTACCACGTTGGCGCACAATTTAGTGCATTACTCTTGCTCTGTCAAGCCCAAGGAACGAGTGCTCATCCACATCATCGGTGAAAGCGCTTACCCTTTGGCCAAAGCGCTGATCCGCGAGGTCTATGCCGCAGGCGCTCTGCCTTTTCTGGAGCTTGAAGACACTTCTCTCAACCGCGAGCTCATGCTGGGCTGCACGCCCGAGCAGCTGGCCTACACCAATCAATTTGAGCTGGAAAAAATGAAAGGCATGGATGCCTATATCGCCGTTCGCGCTTCCGAAAATATCGCCGAATTGGCCGATGTGCCTCAAGAAAAAACCACCCTGTACCAAACAGCAGGAAGCGCCGTTTTGAACGAGCGCGTCAACAATACCAAATGGGTCGTGCTGCGCTACCCCAATAACGCCATGGCTCAGCTGGCCGATACCAGCCTGGAATGCTTCGAGGATTTTTATTTCAACGTCTGCAATCTGGACTACAGCAAAATGTCCCAAGCGATGGATGCGCTGGTCGCTCTCATGGATCGCACTGATCAGGTCCGCTTGGTCGGCCCAGGCACCGATCTGCGCTTCTCCATCAAGGATATCCCCGCTATCAAATGCGACGGCAAGATGAACATCCCTGACGGCGAGGTCTATACCGCACCGGTACGTACCTCCTTAAACGGCACCATCACCTACAATACCCCCTCCGTTTATCAGGGCTTCACTTTTGAAAATATCCAATTTGAATTCAAAGACGGACAGATCGTCAAAGCAACTGCCAACAATACGGAAAAACTCAACCACATTTTAGACACGGACCCCGGCGCCCGCTACATCGGCGAATTTGCCATCGGCGTCAATCCCTACATCACCAAGCCGATGAAAGATACGCTCTTCGATGAAAAGATCGATGGCAGCATCCATTTGACGCCAGGCCGCTGCTATGAGGAAGCGCCCAACGGCAATGACTCGTCTATCCATTGGGATCTGGTCTACATCCAAACACCAGAATACGGCGGCGGTGAGATCTATTTTGATGATGTCCTCATCCGCAAAGACGGCCGCTTTGTCCTAGACGAACTCCAACCACTCAACGCTTCTAATCTCCAATAAATGAGGTGGCCTCATGAAAAGAGTGACCCTGCTTCTCCTTTTCGCCGTCCTCCTGCTCCCGGGCTGCGGCAAAGATCGATCCACCGCAGCCGATCAGGTCAACTATATGCAGCTGGCTGTCAGTGCCTCCGAAAAACTGAGCTCTGAGCAATTCAGCGAGCTGTATGCGATGTTCGATCCTGATCTGCAAAAGTCGCTGTCTGAAAATGAACTAAAATGGGCCTGGGCTCAACTCTTATTCAAAATGGGGCCCTTTCAGTATTATAACTCTGACTTTGAGGTATCTGACGCCAACAATACCATGCAGGCTAACGTGCCCTTTACGTTCCGGAGCGACACCATTGACATCCATTTTTCGTTCAACAAGCAAGGCCAGATCAGCGGCATTTACGTGGACAGCTCCGCTTCCAGTCATAAGATCAGCCCCCGTCTGCCCAATGATCAGGAGCTCGTGATCGGTTCAGAGCCCTGGCGTTTATCCGCCAGTTTGACCCTGCCCGAGGGCGATGGTCCTTTTCCAGCAGTCATCCTCTTACAGGATTTCGGCCCCAGCGACCGCAATGAACAGATCGGCCCCAATCTTCCTTTCTATGATCTGGCAGAGCAGCTTTCCAAGCAAGGCATCGCTGTCCTACGCTACGATAAGCGCACCTACACTTATGCCAATGAGATGCTCGGTGCAGACGAGATGACTGTCTATGATGAGATCATAGACGATGCCGTTTCGGCCTACACCCAGCTGTCAGCCATAACCCAGATCGATCCTCAGCGCATCTATCTCCTCGGCCACGGCTTTGGCGGTACAGTCATGCCTTTGGTCGCAGACAAACTGCCTGAAACCGCTGGCTATATCCTTTTAGCCGCACCGGCTCGTTCGATCTCTGATACGCTTTACGAACAGGTCGCCTATATCCTCAGCTTGGATGAAACGGCCACCGAAGAAAAT
This sequence comes from uncultured Peptococcaceae bacterium, assembly GCA_902496505.1. GTDB lineage: Bacteria > Bacillota > Peptococcia > Peptococcales > Peptococcaceae > CABVBB01. The sequence goes on along the minus strand of CABVBB010000291.1, from coordinate 676 downwards.
AAAGCCGATATTTTGGAAGAAGCCCAGCGTACTGCGCAAAACATCCAAGAACTGACGCCAGAAAGCACGCTTTCTCCTGACAACCTATTAGGCACTCCGGCCTCCTACTGGCTTTCCTTAAGAGACTATCAGCCGCTCCAAGCTATCCAGACCGTGCAAAAGCCTTTGCTTTTCCTGTACGGCGGCCGCGACTTCCGCACCACTGCTGAAGATCAGTCTCTTTGGCAGCAGGCACTGGATCAGTCACCGCAGGCCGTCTTCAAGGTCTACAGCAATCTGAACCATCTCATGATGGCCGGCGTAGGCAAAAGCAATCCCGCTGAATATCAGACAAAAGGAACGGTCAGCCCAGAGGTCAGCCAAGATATCGCAGACTTTATCGAGCAGACCAGTTCTACCACTCGATAACATCACAAAAAAGCGCCGCAGAGCGATAATTATCACTCTGCGGCGCTTTTTTGTGTATCAACCAACTAAGCCGTAAGCCGGGTTCTGTCTTTGAATGATCATCTATCTTGGATCATAGTTGCCTATGACCTCCAGCGACCTACCCGAAAACGAAGCGGGCAACTTCATTATTTTCTACTAGGTCTTGCACCAGATGGGGTTTACCAAGCTAGCCAGTCACCTGACTACTGGTGCGCTCTTACCGCACCGTTGCATCCTTACCTACGAA
>CABVBB010000290.1 GCA_902496505.1 uncultured Peptococcaceae bacterium | reverse complement strand
AAAGTAAATCAAATTACGCCAGTCTTTACGAAAATGTAAGAATCTTGTAAGAACCTAGAATTCGATCGAAACATACTGATCCAAGGCAAACATATAGAGATAGCATGCCTTGACCGGTTTTTTCCAGATCTTTTCGACGGATCGGGCATAAAGCTGGACTTGCTCGCGGTGTCTGTTGATAAAATCCGTCACGGCATCAGGCCGGACATAGTCATTTTTGTAGTCGACCAGCACCCAGCCGTCTTCCTCCCACCAAATGCAGTCGATGATGCCCTGTAATAAGACGGGTTTGGTCTCTGGCAGCGCGTCTGGTTCCAGCAGATGGCTGTCCAAAGCCACGGTAAAGGGCAGTTCGCGATAGATGAGGTCAGAGCGCTGCATCCGCTGCCCCAGATCGGTTTGGAAAAAGGCGTGGATCTTCTGCAGATCCTCGGCTTCTGTCTGACCGCTGGGGATAAAGTGCTCTGCCTCCAAACGATCGGCTAATTGCTGGATAGCTGCTTCATCGATCGGCTGCTTGAGATTGACATGCTGCATAAAAAGGTGCAGGAGCGTACCTTTTTCCGCAGGAGATGCCCCTTTCTTTTCCACCATACAAAGCGGCCGTCTGGCGGTATCTACCTTGCGGGCTTCTGTTGTTCCTTGGGTGAGGCGTTCAAGCTCAGTGACCGTTACTTTGGAGCGGATGCGGGCAGCATAAGGATCAGCATACTGCCAAGATAGGCGCTGACTGACGGCTTCCTGCCAGTTGTCGCTGACAGGAAGCGGAGCGAATTGGCGAAGCGCCGCTAGATCCAGATGGTTTTCCCAGGAGGCTTCCGGCGTTTGGGCCAGCTCATCCGCTCCCATGATCTTAAGCTGCCAGGTCCCCGCCAGGACTTGTTCTTTGATGATGGGCAAAAGCCAGTCCAGATAGTAGCGGGCTGTAGTGTCAACGACGCCAGGCAGTACTTCTTCATAGTGCTTCCGGAGATCTTTGCTGGTGCCGATAAGGATCAATTTTTCGCGGGCGCGTGTCAAGGCCACATAAAGCACCCGTTTTTCCTCGGTCAAGGCCTGCTGCTTGAGACGGTGTTTGATGTAAAGCTGGGCAATGGTGGTGTATTTGATGTGCTGTTCCGGCAGGATGACAGGCAGCCCCAGGCCGTATTCGCGGTCGATGACCACCTCCTGCTGGATATCGCGGAAGTTGAAGGATTTGCCCAAGCCTAGGATAAAGACCACCGGAAATTCCAGCCCCTTACTTTTGTGGATGCTGAAAAGACGCACTACGTCGGCGCTTTCGCTCAATACCTTGGCAGGCTCCAGATCTTGATCCTGCCGCCGCATTTGTTCGATGAACTTCAAAAAGGAAAACAAGCCGCTGAAGGAGGTCTGCTCGTAAAGACGGGCTTTTTCGTGCAGAGCGCGCAGGTTGGCCTGCCGCTGACTGCCGCCGGAGAGCGCGCCGACATAATCATAAAAGCCTGTCTCGCGGTAAAGCTGCCAAATCAGCAAACTGGTCTCCTTTTGGCGGGCAGCATCACGCCATTTTTCCAGCTGCAGCAGAAACTGGCGGGATTTCTGCGTTAAGGCTTGCTCGTCGGATCGATCAGCAGCTGTTTGCAGACAGTGGTACAGATCCCCCTCCGCTGCTAAAAGCCGCAGTGCCAAGAGATCAGCTTCGCTGAAGCCTGCAAAAGGCGCATGGAGGATAGCTGTCAGCGGGATGTCCTGCAAGGGATTATCCAGCACCTGTAAAAGCGCCAAAATGATTTGGACCTCCCAAGCTTCGAAGTAGCCTTCTCCATAGCCGGCATACACGGGGATGCCAGAGGATTCCAGCTGTTTTTGCACCACTTGCGCCGAAGCTTTTGGCGAACGCATCAAAATGACGATGTCGCTGTAGCGGATAGTTCGGTAAGTGCCCAGCTGAGTATCATAGACCTGCGCATTTTGAGCGAATAGTTCTTGGATACGGCTGGCGGCAGCTTGAGCTTCCAGGGCAATGGCAGGCAGACGGTCGCCTTGGGGGTCATCCTCCTCGACTGTTTTCGGCTGGTCGATCAAGACAGCCTCTATCTGCTCTGGCGCAGCGTCAGCCTTGGGCGGATAATAAGCGCCGCTGACTAAAGCAGCGTGTTCGTCATAGAGCAGATCGCCGGCTTCTCCGGTCATCAATCGGGCAAAGATGGTGTTGACCCCATCGATGATATGCTCACGGCAGCGAAAATTGCGATTGAGATCGATGCGCTGAGAGGTTGTATCAGGCGTATCTTCTAGCGGGAAGGTCTCGTATTTGTGCAAGAAAAGCTGGGGATTGGCCATACGGAAGCCGTAGATGCTCTGCTTGATGTCGCCGACCATAAAAAGATTGTCTGCGCGGGCCACACCTTGCAGGATATTTTCCTGGAGATCATTGATGTCTTGATATTCATCCACCATGACCTCGTGATAATACGCTTGCAGCGTGCGGCTCAGCTCACTGGGGCGCGTCTCTCCCTCCGGCGTCGTCTCGTACAGCAGCGCTAAACAGTCATGCTCCATGTCATCAAAATCCATCAGCTCTTTTTCACGTTTTTTGGCTTGATACGCCTGCATGAAAGCGATGGTGACTTCTGCTAATAGCGCTACCCAAGGATACTGCAGCGCCAGATCGTCAGTCATTTCCTGGACAGTGCGTCCAGCCAGCAGGCTGTCCAGCTGCTTATAAAGGCTCTTGGCCTGTTCGCGGGCACCAGCAGCCATAGCTTTGGCCTCTGGATCATAAGTATCTTTTTTGAGCGACGGCAGCCGTCCGAAGAAGCTGCCTTCCGTAGTCAGCTGCTGGCTTAAGGTGTCCCAGCCCAAAGCTTGGGCCTGCATCAAGCGCTTGAAGCCCGCCAGTTCGTCCAGAAGCAGCGCTTCGTAACGCTCTAAGCCTTCTGCCTGTCGGGCGATGGCCAGCGCCTCCTCCAGCTTTTGCGTGCCTTGTGCCAGCATAGCTTCGATAATAGGCCAATAGCCGCCAATCCAATCCGTGTGGAGCAATTTGTCCGCCAGCTGACTGAGCCAGGCTTCTGGCTGAGCCATGCTCATGCTCTGCTCATAAAGCCGCAGGATCAGATTTTGGATGCCCTCATCCTCGCGGCCGCCTAATTGATCCACCAGCTGGGCGAAGGCCAAGCCTTTTTCGCTGTCAGCATAATAGGCTTCCAGGGTGTCCTCCAGGACCTCTTGTTTGAGCAGCCTGCCCTCTACCTCGTCCATGATCTTGAGCGAAGGCGGGATATCCAACAGATAAAAGTAGCTGCGCGTAAGCTCCAGACAAAAGGAATGGAGCGTGGTGATCTGCGCTTTATTGACTAAGAGACTTTGCTGATATAAATGTTCTGACTGGGGATGCTGCTGCAAAGCTTCCTGCAGAGCTTGACTGATACGTTCGCGCATTTCAGCGGCGGCAGCATTGGTAAAGGTCACTACCAGCAGCTTGTCGATGGAGACTTGCTGTGCTGGATCAGTGATCATGGCTATGATGCGCTCCACGAGGACGGCTGTTTTGCCGGAACCCGCTGCTGCGGCGACTAAGAGGCTTTTATTGTGGGTGGAGATCGCTTGGAGCTGCTGCTCGGTCCATTGTCTACTCATGATTCATCACCTGCTTTTCTATGGACTGCCAGATCACGTCGCTGTCGAGCATTTGCAGTTCACGGTAGCTGCCTGCTTCCTGCGGTTCAAAATAGCAGATGGCTCGATAAGTACAGTATTGACAACTGTCAAAGGTTTTCAGCCGACAGGGGCTGATGGCGATATTGCCTCCAAGCATTTCTTGACCTGTGCGGCGGATCAATTGGATGACATACTGCTGTAAAAGCGCCATTTGTTGAGGGGTGACCACCGCTGAAGAACGGCGGTCGAAAATATCCAGGAGCTCCTCGTCGTCTGCAGCCAGCTTTTCACCACTGAGATAAGGTGCAGCATTTTTTTTGAGCGACAGCGGCAGCAGAGCGCTTTTCCCAATGCCCAGCTGACGATCCGCTAAGAGCAGCCCCTGCAGATCGGCCAAGACCAGTCCCTGCGGTACCATCTCCGCCATGATCTCCTGCT
>CABVBB010000289.1 GCA_902496505.1 uncultured Peptococcaceae bacterium | reverse complement strand
TGCAGGCGTTTCGTCAGGATAGCCGACAGCCAGCGCAGCCAGCAAAGTACCGGAACAGTTGAGCCAGCGAGATAATTCAGGATAGGCAAAAAAGAGATCGCCGATCCATAAACTGCCGAGACCCAATTCGACAGCAGCTAAAGACATGTTTTCGATAGCAGCGCCAATGGATTGCGTATTGCAGCTTTTGTAAACACGTTCTTCAAACGTTAAAGGCTCGGTGAACGGCGCGCCTAATGTATTAACGATCCAAATGGTGACTGGCGCCTGCCGCATGATCTCCAGTGTATGGACAGCGCCGCCTAGATGTTGTTTGCTGGCAGGAAGCAGCGCATTCTTTTTTTCCCGAGCCAGACCATCTGCCATCACTTGCAGCATCGTTTCCTTAGATCGGCCAGAAACGACGATGAATTGCCAAGGCTGGCGGTTTTTGGAAGAAGGCGCAAGCATACCGGCCTGCAGGATCGTATTGATCATTTCTACAGGAACAGGCTTAGCTTGAAAGCGTCTGATGCTGCGTCTTTCTGATATAGCGTTTAACATGAGCAGATCCTCCTTGAGATAGTCAGCAAAAATTTTATTTACTATACCTGCTGCAAACGAGCCTGTCAAGATATTTTGCACTTGGTGGCTGTATCCTTTTGTATGTATAACCCTTTTTATCCTTGGGATAATAGAATCAAGGAGGTTATCACATGAATATTGAACAGCAAAAAAATATTCTGCTGAAGCGCAATGAGCAGATCAAGGGCTTAAAAAATTTGTCCTCTGCTCAGATCGACCAGCTTATGCAAGAGATTAAAGCGGAACATCAAAAGTTGATTTTTGCGGAGAGCCAGGAAACGGCTCCGGAGCTCAAGAAGCTTTGGCGGCAATTGAGTCAGCAGAATGAAAGCCAGTCGACAGTGGTCAGCCAATATTTAAGCGTGCAGTATCAGCATCTGGCAAAAGCGTCTGCACCTAAGATACCAGTATGGCAAAATACATTCCGCGCTTTTTTGGTCGGCGGCGTGATCTGCACCATTGGCCAATTGGTCATCAATTACTGTACGGTCTATCAGCAGATGGAATTCAAGGTGGCCAGTGGGCTGGCTAGTGTGGTGATCGTTATTTTAGCAGGGCTTTTGACGGGGCTAGGCGTTTATGATGAGATCGGCCGCTTTGGCGGAGCTGGTTCTATGGTGCCCATCAGCGGTTTTTCTAATTCCATCGTCTCAGCGGCTTTGGAGTTTAAAAGAGAAGGTATGGTCTATGGCATCGGCGCCAAAATTTTTACCATCGCTGGGCCGGTCATTTTGTACGGTACGCTGACAGCGGTCATTATCGGATTGATCCATTTTATTATAGGCTGAGGTGAGGATCGTGCAAAATCGTATTGGAAAAAGAACATTACAGTATAAAACGCCTATCCCAATAGGCGCTTATGCGACAGTAGCGGGGCGCAAGGAGCAGGAAGGCCCATTAGGTGAGCGCTTTGACCACATCTTCCCGACCAATCTGCATGAGGAGGATTCCTGGGAAAAGGCGGAGCAAAAGCTGCAGCAATATGCCATGGAGATCGCGTTGGAGAAGGCGCAGATCACTGGCGAGCAGCTGGATTATTTTATCGGCGGTGATCTGCTCAATCAGATCATTGCGACCAGTTTTACCGCCCGCGCTATTGGGGCACCTTATTTTGGGGTTTACGGCGCTTGTTCTTCGCTCGTAGAGTCACTGATATTAGCCAGTTGTCTGATCGATGGCGGCTTTGCTGGACGTATCGGCGTCTGCACCTCCAGCCATCATGATACAGCAGAACGGCAGCTGCGTTATCCAACTGAAATGGGCGTGCAGCGTACGATGACCGCACAGTGGACAGTGACCGGCAGCGGCGCCTATCTTTTGGGCAGTGCGGCCTCTGATATTGCTGTTACCCGAGGGATACCAGGACGGATCGTGGATTCGGGCATCAAGAACAATATGGACATGGGAACGGCGATGGCCTCGGCTGCTGCGGATACGATCAAAGCTTATTTGGATGATACCGATGATCTGGGCGGATTGGATTATATCGTTACGGGAGATCTGGGAGCTATTGGCCAGGACATCTGCACCCATGCGCTGCTTAATCAGGGCTATGATATCGCGGATAAGTTTTTGGACTGCGGCAATTTGATCTATGACAGCACGCAGGATGTGCATGCCGGGGGCAGCGGCTGCGGCTGCTCTGCGCTGGTACTGGGCGCGTATTTTCTGCCTCGGCTCAAAGCAGGCAGCCTGAAAAAGATACTGCTTGTCGGCACAGGCGCGCTGCTCAGTCCAACCAGCACGCAGCAGGGCGAATCGATCCCCTGCATTGCCCACGGTGTGGTCATCGAACGATTGAGATAGGAGATGGAGAGATGTTTGAGCAAATAGTGCCAGCGTTCATCGTTGGCGGGCTGATCTGCGTCATCGCCCAGCTTTTCATAGATTTGACGCCATTTAATATCACACCAGGGCACGTTTTGGTATCCTATGTGGTTTCGGGGGCGATCTTGAGCGGGCTTGGCCTATATCAGCCGCTGGTTGATTTTGCAGGTGCAGGTGCAACTGTGCCGTTAAGCGGCTTTGGTCATTTGCTGACACAGGGCACGCTGGAGGCTATTGGAGAAAAAGGACTGATCGGGGTCTTTTCCGGCGGTCTGACGAATGCGGCCTTAGGGATCACTGTGGCGATCGTTACAGGTTTTACAGTATCGATATTATTTGATCCGCGCGGCTAAAAATAGGCTGTCGGAACAAGCTGTTTTGTTATATAATGATGTAAGCTGAAATAGCTGGATATACGCCAGCTATTTTATCGTTTAAAGGGATTTTTTCATTGATGTGGTATAATTTAAACAGGTGATGAATTATGGAACTGTTCACAGCTGCACCTATGCTTTTGGGAACGAAGGCTTTGCTCAAAGCCTTACAGATCCCGTATATCGAAAAAACGGCACCAGAAAATGCGCCGGACGATAAGCTGCTGGAAATCGATTGGGAAGGGTCAGCGCTGACACTGCTGCCGCGGAGCAATAGGCAGCTGTTTCACCACATGGTCAAAGGACAAGGGAATCCAGTTCCTTTTTGGCGCTGGCTGAGGGCTTATCAAACCGCACAGGACTATATGACCCAGCTGGATCGATGGAAGGATTTTAAAGACCGCTTGGATCCGCAGACCCAGCAGGCGGAGATCGTGCGCTATTTGGACCAGCATTTAGACGCTACTTTTTTGGAGGCGCGCACCCATTATCAGCGCTGTGAGGCTATCGGGCTCAATTTGGCCAAAGCAGAAATATTAGCCCATAAATCTGCTGCTCCGAAGAAAAGCATTGCTTTAGGCGGGGATATCCGCTATCTGCCGATGGTGCAGAATTATCTTCAATCGTCGGAAGCCTCTTGCTTGGCATACAGTTATTATGCCTGCTTTTATTATCAAGATATCTTTGCCTTAAGCTCCTTGCGCAAAAATTACTGGGCGTATCTCAATCCTTTCAAGCCGCATTATCAGTATATCGGCTACTGCGGCTTGGACCAGAATCACCGTTTGTACGATGGTATGTTGATTGTGCTGGAGGAGGATGCCCAAGCGGACGAAGTAGAGCAGCTAGCAGCGAAGCTCAAAAAGCCATATGTCATCTACCGTTTTGCAAAAGGACAGTTCCAGCTGCGGGATTGCCTGCAAATGCTGCAGCGGCTTTTAACCAGGCTTTAAAAAGCTTATGCCGACGGTGGTTGGCGCAGGCGGGGCAATATGCTATAATGCTAGATAAATATCAAAAGGAGAGATAATATGTTTTTTGGTGATTCCATATTGATGATGATCTCAGGTGTCGTCATCATTTTGATGTCGCTGACAGTCCATGAAGTATCGCATGGCTATGCAGCTTACAAGTTGGGGGATCCGACGGCTAAGAATGCTGGACGGCTGAGCCTCAATCCTCTCAAGCATTTGGACCCTATTGGGGCGCTGATGCTCTTCATCTTTGGCTTTGGCTGGGCAAAACCAGTGCCAGTCAATCCGTACTATTTTGAAGGTGACCGCCGCAAAGGCATGATGACAGTTTCTTTTGCT
>CABVBB010000288.1 GCA_902496505.1 uncultured Peptococcaceae bacterium | reverse complement strand
ATCGGATGAGGTCTTTTTTGCGCATCAAAGGCTCGCCGCCGATGAACATATAGATAAATACGCCTAACTCCTTACCCTGGGTCACCAGATCATCCAATTCTTCATAAGTGAGGTTGAGCTTATGCCCATATTCCGCCGCCCAGCAGCCTGTGCAGTGAAGATTGCAGGCACTGGTCGGGTCGACCAGCATTACCCATGGGATCGGGCACTGATGCTCCATTCTCTTCCGGCGGATCACCTTGGTGCCGTAATAGGCTGCTTCAAAGCCCATATTCAGCGCCGTCATCCGCAAAACATTAGGATTGACTTCATCCAAAATACGATCAACATAATTCATCCATTTGCCGTCTTCCTCGGTGATCAGTTCCCGCACAACAGCATAGCTCTGGGGCTTGAACTGATCGCCTGCGATCTTTTCCGCCACATCCACCAGCTGCAGCAAATTCTTTTTCCGCTCCGTAGGATCGCTGGTATAGGCGATAACTTTTTCGATGCCTTTGCCGATCATTGCTCGTTCGATTCTATGAGGTGTATTATTCATAATGATCCCTCCGCTTAGTTGATTGTCTGCTGTCTATCATGTTTATCCTTGTTTTCAGCATAAAACAAAAGATTGCCTATGAACATAGGCAATCCCTAAGCTTTGTCCACCTCTGTTTGACACGTCTCTCTCCCTGTCAAGAGTACTTTACAGATCCTCTCGATTGTCAAGGCAAGCATGACCATCTTCCAGGCGCTCCACGATATCCTCCAGTGCTGTCGTCATCAGAATATGGAGTATCTCCGCCATCTTGCGCGGTGATACAGGATATTCACTTTCGATCCAGACGAAGAGCACGAACTGCAGTCCCCAGCTGTAATAACGGGCCAGATTCTCTGGCGTCTGCCAAAAATCCGTGACCTTCTGCGGATTGATCTTGGCTGCAAAAATTTCCTGCAATACCCGCTGGAAACTATCCCGCACGATCTCTCCGAAGCAGTTCTGACCCTCCGTCTGATAGACATTTTGGTAAAAATCCCGCTCCTTTTGAATGTTGCTGAAGAGCACTATCAATGCTTCATTGGTCATTTCATTATCCAAAAGCAGCTTGACTGGTGCAACCACTTCTGTTTCAAATATCCATTCCAGCAAGCTGTATTTATCCTGAAAATGGTTATAAAACGTCGGACGGGAAACATTGGCGGCATCAGTGATGTCTTTGACAGTGATTTTGGCAAAAGAATTTTTGAGCGTCAGCTGCTTCAGGCTCTCGGCCAAAAGCTCCCTGATATCGGCTTTTTGTGTACGCATATGATGACCTCCTTGGAAACAACGCCTTCCACGGATCTCCCGCAGCCTTTGTCTCTATTCATTGTACCAAAAAATGTCTAAATTTGTCCACCATTTTCCACGAACACTGACCGCACTCTACTCAGTTGGGATAATAATTGATGACGATGAACTGAAGCAATGTGCCCTCCGGATTGATATACGTATGGTCGAGGGAAGAGTCAAACATCAGCGAATCCCCTCCAGCCAGCTCATAATCGCCAGTCTCTGTCTTTAAGACCAGTTTTCCTGTGATGATGTAGAGATATTCCTGCGCCTTTTCAGAATGCCCAATGGATCTATTCGCCGCATGACCATCCAGTTCCACATAAAAAAGCTCAAAATTGCGCACAGGTGTGCTCCTAAAATAGCAGTACACCCGATACGCCTCGCTCTCACCGGTCTGCATCACGGACTCTGCTCGCCGAACGATGGTCGCCTCCTGCTCGATGCCTTCCATCAGCTTCGTATAAGGTACGTTCAGCCCATTGGCGATCTTCCAGATCGTGTTGATCGTTGGATTGCTGCCCCCCTTTTCGATGTCCGAAAGCATAGCCTTGCTGATCCCAGAAATCTTCGCCAGCTGACCCAAAGTCAAATTACGTTCGGTGCGCAGCTTCTTGAGATTGAATGCAATTATTTTACCCAGATCCATAAACAGCCTCTTTTCTTATCGACAAATATATCGAACGATTGTAAGATATACAAAACAATTGTTGTTCGCCTTAGCAAACGATCGTACGCTATATCACCCATTATAAAAAATATTTTGCCCAAAAGCAAGTACAAATCAAAAGGAGTCCTGTCTGATGAAAATGCGCGCTTTTAAAGCTGCCCTGCCCTATACGCTGCCTATCTGCATCGGTTTTCTGGCCCTGGGGCTTTCCTATGGCTTTCTGATGCAGAGCAAAGGGTTTTCCTGGCTTTACCCCCTGTTTATGAGTCTCTTGATCTTTGCCGGATCCATGGAGTTCGTCACCATCAATCTGCTGTTAGGCGTTTTTCAGCCGCTCCATGCTTTTTTGCTGACGCTCATGGTCAACGCCAGACATTTGTTTTACGGCCTCTCTATGCTGGACAAATACCGTCCTTGCGGGTGGAAAAAGCCGTATCTTATCTTCGGCATGTGTGATGAATCCTTTTCTATCAACTGCACTGTGACCCTGCCTGAAGATGTGGATCATTGCTGGTTTATGTTTTTCGTTACTCTGCTCAACCACATCTATTGGGTCCTGGGGGCTGCTGCCGGCGGTCTCCTCGGCTATGTGCTCCACTTTGATACCACTGGCATCGAATTTGTCATGACTGCACTTTTCGTCGTGATGTTTATGGATCAATGGGAAAGCGCCAGGGATCACCGGCCGGCCTTAGCCGGACTAGGCTGCTCACTGCTGGCGCTCGTCCTTTTCGGCAGCCAGGGTTTCCTTTTGCCGGCTATGGCTCTAATCGTCGTTTATTTTCTGGCGGCTAAGTCCCGCCAGACTGAGGGGGTGCAGTCATGACCTTTGGACAGCAGCTCCTCACGATCTTTGCCGTGATCTTGGGCACTATGCTGACGCGCTTTCTGCCCTTTGTGCTCTTCCCAGCAGATAAAACGCCGCCGTCTGTCATCACTTATCTGGGTACGGTGCTGCCTTATGCGGTTATGGGCTTATTGATCATCTATTGCCTCAAGGATGCGTTCGGCGGTCCGTATCACGCTTTGCCTGAACTGCTGGCGATCCTAAGCGTCTTTCTCCTGCACAAATGGCGCAAAAACATGCTGCTCAGCATCGGCGCCAGCACAGTTTTTTATATGTTCCTGGTGCAGGTATGTTTTCTTTGATCTGCTTTGGCCACAGCAAAAGAACCCTGTGCGTTTGTCTTGATCGACGAACGGACAGGGTTCTTTGTCGTTAACGCTACCTGATAGGATAGCCACTTTCTCCAGCAGTTGCTGGCTTTAAAAGCTCTATGGCTTCGTAATGACGCAGCCTGTGCGTTGACAGTCAAGAGCCTTTTTCTTCTATTGTTCGATATATTTTTGGATAGCTGTGCATAAGAATTGTGTGCAGCCTGCCTGCTCCTGGTCGTAATACGCCCGGAAGCGCTCGTCTGCTGTATACATCTGGGCTAAGGTTGCATGCGCCTTGGGCGTGTAGCTGGGCCAGGTATAGCTCAGCCATTTTTTATGCAGCGCAGCGATCCGCTGTCCTGCTTCGCCCTCTGGGTCGCAGGATTTTTGCACAGCCTCTTGCAATGCAATCCTTATCTGTGCTGCCAATGCTTCCATAGCAGCGTACCCCTCCTGAGACAGCGCGGTGAATTTTTGGCGGCTGGCCGCTATGGTCTCTTCACCATACCGTTCTTTGATCTCCTGACCATAGCGTTCTTCATTCTCCTCGGCCAGATGTTCTTTGAAACCTTGAAACTTTTCTTGATCAGTCATTGTTATCTTGCCCTCCTCAGCTTGTAAGCTCTTTTTGACATTGTCCATCAATCGTTCTAAACGGGCCTGTTCCGCCTGCAAAGACGTTAAATGCGCTTCCAGTGCCTGGCGGCGGTCAAACCCTGGCTCGTCCAAAAGCCTTTTGATCGCTTCCAAAGGCAGCCCCATCTCACGGTACAATAAGATCTGCTGCAGCCTATCGACCTCCCTCTCACTGTATAGACGGTAGCCAGCTTCGGTGAGTGCCTGCGGCTTGAGCAGCCCTATCGTATCATAATAACGCAGCGTCCGGGCAGACAGTCCTGCCAGCGCTGCTAATGCACTGATGGTGTACGCCATGCTGCTCCCTCCTTTCTA
>CABVBB010000287.1 GCA_902496505.1 uncultured Peptococcaceae bacterium | reverse complement strand
ACAGAGAATAGAGAGAGCGGTTTATGGTGTAGTGATGGCATATAATAAAAGAGAGCGATGACGGCTTAGTGGCTATATACGCGTATGGCCGTGAGACAGGAGCGGCTAAATGAGGTGATGGATATGGAAGCGGTTGAAGTTATCGAAGATAACCTATAGGGCTGTAGAGGGGAGTTTTTGGAGCAGCTTCACGAATACAACCATTTTGATTTGCGGGCATTTGAGGCGTTATGTGAAGCTATCGCTGTCTTGAGTATGATCGATAAAGAGAATTGGCAGAGCGCATCGGAGATGGTTTTTATCTGGACACAGACGCTGCTGCATATCATATATCATTTCGATCCCCAGGATCTCAGCAGGATAAACGATCTGCCGGAAAATTATAATGAGAACATTGCGCGATTAGAGCAGTTGGTGATGCAGTATTTGGGGCAAGCTGAGAAAGCTAGAGAGGAGGGGGCTTGTGTATATAATGGCTGAGGTCGTTTTTTATGCAAAAGAGGATAGCATGCTGCCGAAAGCGGGTTATCGACCAGATGCGGTGTTCTGCGGAAAGGATCGCGAGGACTATTGGGGCATTACTTTTATAGATTTATCAGCGGCAGCCTTTGATACGCCAATGCTTGCTATGATCAAATTCACTTTTGATGAGACGCATTACAGTGAGGTGGAGACGGGACAGCGCTTCCTGATCATGGAAGGTCCCCATCAAGCTGGCGAAGGGATCGTTGTAAGTACAGCATGCGAAGAGAAAACGCGATGATATCAGCCGAAATGCTTGACTTTAGAGGAGGGATACAGACGATGAAGGATACAGCTTTACTCATCATCGATATGCAGACGGCTTTGCTGGAGGCGCACCCTTATGATGAATGTGCGGTCGTGGCCAGGATCCAAAGATTGCTGGACCAGTGCAGAAAAAAGGAAATTCCCGTGATCTTTGTCCGTCATGACGGCGGCGTGGGGGATGAACTAGAGCGGGGCAGTGCTGGCTGGCAGATCTGCTCTGGATTGATGCCAGATGCTGGCGAAAAGATCATTGATAAAACGTTCAACAGCGCTTTTCGTCAGACGCCGCTTGAGTCGTATCTGCAATCTTTAGGAATAAAAACACTGATCCTCTGCGGCATGCAGACGGAGTATTGTTTCGATGTGTCCTGCAAGGTAGCTTTTGAAAAAGGCTATGAGGTGATCGTTCCCCGTGGGACAACGACGACTTTTGATAATGATTTTTGCAGTGCTGAAAAATTGATCCGCTACTATGAGGACAAAATATGGAACGATCGCTATGCCGCCGTGAAGGATGTGGATGAGGTACTCTCTCTTCTGTCGAAATAGTGGTCATCACAAAGATGATCTGTAAAGCAGACGGTGCATTTCTGCAAAATTTCGGCCAGATGGGCGAGAATTTGCTAGGATGCGCCTATTTGTGTTGTTTGAGCCCGATAAAATACTTGAAAGCTCCTAAAAAATAGTTTATAATCCAAACAGATTGTCGATTGATACGAATGAAACGGGCATTTTGGCCAGACTTTTGGCGCTGGCCAATGCTTAGAAAAAGGAGAGATGGCTATGCAGCAAGACATGATTGTAGTTTTGGATTTGGGCAGTGAGCAGAATACGTTGATCGCCAGAGACATCCGCGCCTTAGGGGTTTATACAGAGATCCATCCGCATGATCTGACGACAGAACAGCTGGCGGCTCTGCCCAATGTGAAAGGTATTATTTTAAACGGAGGCCCGAACCGCATCGTAGACGGCGTGGCGATCGATGCTTCTGAAGCGGTCTATAACAGTGGATTGCCGCTGTTTGCAGTGGATCATCAAGGGAAAGCAGCGCAGGATCTGGCAGCTTGGCCGGAGGATGAGGCAGCACGGAAAGACGTCTTGTCCAAGTTCGTTTTGGAAACCTGCCATGCTCAGCAGAATTGGAGCATGGAAAATTTCATCGCTGATCAGGTCGCCTTGATCCGTCAGCAGGTCGGTGACAAAAAGGTGCTCTTAGCCCTCTCCGGCGGTGTTGATTCCTCTGTTGTTGCGGCTCTGCTCATCAAAGCTATTGGCTCCCAGCTGACCTGTGTCCATGTCAACCATGGCCTTTTGCGCAAGGGTGAGCCAGAACAGGTCGTCAAAGTGTTCAAAGAAGAATTGGGAGCGAACCTGGTCTATGTGGATGCTGTCGACCGTTTCCTGGGCAAATTGGAAGGTGTGGCTGATCCTGAGCAGAAACGTAAGATCATCGGTGCGGAATTCATCCGCGTGTTTGAAGAAGAAGCCCGCAAATTGGACGGCATCGAATTCTTGGGTCAAGGCACCATTTATCCCGATATCGTAGAGAGCGGCACTAAAACGGCTAAAATGGTCAAGAGTCACCACAATGTCGGTGGTCTGCCAGAAGACATGCAGTTTGAATTAGTCGAGCCGTTAAAAATGCTTTTCAAAGACGAAGTGCGGGCCTGCGGCGTGGCTTTAGGACTGCCTTCCTCCATGGTCTATCGTCAGCCCTTCCCTGGTCCGGGTTTAGGCGTCCGCTGCCTGGGAGCGATCACCAGAGACCGTCTGGAAGCTCTGCGGGAATCTGACGCCATTTTGCGTGAGGAATTCGAAAAGGCTGGCTTAGTCGGCAAAGTATGGCAGTACTTCACCATCGTCCCTGATTTCAAATCCGTCGGCGTACGGGATAATGCCCGCAGCTTTGAATGGCCCTGCATCATCCGTGCGGTCAACACCATCGACGCTATGACAGCGACCATCGAATTAGTCGATTGGGCAGTGCTGCAAAAGATCACCGACCGCATCACCCATGAAGTTCCTGGCATCAACCGTGTCCTTTATGATCTGACACCAAAGCCAGTGGGCACCATCGAGTGGGAATGACCCACGGAATCCGAAAAAGCCTTGATATATAAGGGTTTTTCGCCTCTCCAAAGTCGTCCCGCGGACAAATTGAGGACACTAGCTTTTTTGCTAGAATAATATCAAGATGTCTCATCGCTCTCAAATCTAACTGTTTCTGGTTAGATTTGAGAGCTTTTTTTATTCTTTTCAGCACCTTATCTCTCAAGTCTCGTAGGCAGGCGAAAAACAAAAATTTTCGTGTGAGGACAAATGAGGACACAAAAAACCGTTGATTTTT
The DNA here is from genome assembly GCA_902496505.1 of uncultured Peptococcaceae bacterium. Classification (GTDB taxonomy): domain Bacteria; phylum Bacillota; class Peptococcia; order Peptococcales; family Peptococcaceae; genus CABVBB01. Next base: position 962 of record CABVBB010000287.1, on the reverse strand, counting down.
CTCCGGTAAATGTCCTAGCCAGTGAAGGGATTATTTCTCAACACTCACTCATAGGAGGATTTTTATATGGCGGAAAGCTTATTCGTTAGAGTTGACGAAGTGTGCCAGATGCTCGCAGTCTCCCGCGCAGAAGCGTACAGAATCATTAAGAGACTGAACGCCGAGCTTGCCGCACAGGGATATATCGTCATGACTGGCCGGGTAAATCGGAGATACCTCGAAGAGCATATCTACGGTTTCAGAACCGATACCACTCAAGGAGGTAAATAAAATGGGTGCTTACAAAGACAAGAATGGAACATGGTATGCGCAGCTCCGTTTCACAAACTGGAAGGGTGAACCGGACCGCAAAACCAAGCGAGGCTTCGCTACAAAGAAAGAAGCCCTTGATTGGGAACGCGACTTTCTCACTCAGAGCGCAGGAAACTTGGAAATGACCTTTGAGGCTTTCTATGAGCTTTACAAAAAGAATCTCCAAGATCGACTGAAGAAGAGCACATGGAAGATGAAGACCAGCGTGATCGAAAGCAAGATTCTTCCGTACTTCAAGAAAAAGCGAATGTGCGACATCAAGCCAAGGGATATCGTCGCGTGGCAGAATGTGATGCTCAAAGAGTGTGACGCGGACGGAAACCTTTATTCCCCCGTCTATCTCAAGACCATCCATAATCAGCTCAGCGCCATCTTCAATCATGCGGTAAAGTTCTATGAACTGGACAGCAACCCCGCTGCCAAGGTCGGCAACATGGGTAAAGAGAAAACCCACGAAATGCTGTTCTGGACAAAAGGCGAATATCTGAAGTTTGCCGAGGCAGTCATGGACAAGCCGATTTCCTTCTATGCGTTCGAGGTCCTGTACTGGTGTGGTCTGCGCTTGGGCGAACTGCTGGCTCTGACCCCCGCTGATTTCGACCTTGAAAAAAAGGTGCTGCGCATCACCAAATCCTATCAGCGTATCGGCA
>CABVBB010000286.1 GCA_902496505.1 uncultured Peptococcaceae bacterium | reverse complement strand
ATCCATCCGTCATTGCTGCCATCCTTCCCCGGACTGCACGCCCATCAACAAGCGCTGGATTATGGCGTCAAGTATTCTGGCTGCACAGTCCATTTTGTCGATGAAGGTGTGGATAGCGGTGCCATTATTTTCCAGGAAATAGTAGACGTTTATCCAGACGATACAGAGGACACGCTTTCGGAGCGGATCTTGGTCAAAGAGCATCAGGTCTATCCCAAGGCGATCCAAATGTTTGCTGAGGGGCGTTTGTCCTTTGACGGACGCCGTGTCATTGTGAAAGGAGCCGAGTAATAGATGAAAAGAGCATTGATCAGTGTATCGGACAAAACCGGCGTTGTAGATTTTGCCCAAAAGTTGGTTGGTTTAGATTATGAGATCATTTCTACCGGCGGTACAGCGAAGACCCTGCGGGAAAACGGCGTGCCTGTCATTAATGTATCTGACGTTACCGGTTTTCCTGAGATCTTGGAGGGCCGTGTCAAAACTTTGGATCCCCATATCCATGGCGCGATCTTAGCCAAAGACACCCCAGAGCATATGGCTGTCCTTAAAGAAAAAAATATCACGCCTATCGATCTGGTCGTGGTCAATCTGTATCCATTCCAAGCCACTGTGGCGAAGCCGAATGTGACCTTGGAAGAAGCTATCGAAAATATCGACATCGGCGGTCCGACCATGGTGCGTTCCAGTGCGAAAAACTATGGCCGTGTTGCCATCGTAGTCAATCCTAAGCATTATGATGAGATCATTGCTGAATTAGAAGAGACGCAGGCGATCTCTTTAGCCACCCGTCAGAAATTGGCCCTAGAGGCTTTCCAACATACCGCTCAGTATGATGCAGCGATCAGCCAATATTTGACCGGCGCTTTTGAAGCTGATATTTTTGCTGATGAAGTCGCCTTCAGCGGACAGAAGATCCAGGCTTTGCGCTATGGTGAGAACCCGCACCAAAAGGCTGCTTTCTATCGTTCCGGCACGCCGACTTCCGGCACGCTGGCTAATGCTCAGCAGCTCAACGGCAAGGAACTGTCTTACAACAATATCGTAGACGTTGATGCAGCTTGGCAGTTGGTCAATGAATTTGACGAGCCAGCAGCTGTTATCGTCAAGCATACCAATACCTGCGGCACTGCTTTGGGCAAAACGCTTGCTGAGGCGTATGAACGGGCTTTGGCAGCTGACCCAGTCTCTGCATACGGCGGTATCATTGCGCTGAATCGGGTGGTGGATGCTGATACGGCTGGCCTCATCATCAAGACCTTTATGGAAGCGGTCATTGCCCCAGCCTTTGCTGAGGATGCTTTAGAAATCTTGAAAACGAAAAAGAATCTGCGCGTTTTGGCAGTGGGCGAAAAAGTGCCGACTCAAGACGTCTGGATCGAAAAAGTCAGCGGCGGTTTCCTCGTGCAAAATCTGGACGAGCATCGCATGACCAAAGAGGATCTCAAGGTCGTTACCGAAAAAGCACCGACAGAAGAGCAGATCGAAGAATTGCTCTTTGCCTGGAACATCGTCAAACATGTCAAATCCAATGCCATCGTTGTCACCAAGGACAGACAGACCTTGGGCGTAGGCGCTGGTCAGATGAACCGTGTCGGTTCGGCTGGTATCGCCTTTACCGAAGCCGGCGAAAAAGCCCAGGGTGCCGTGCTGGCTTCTGACGCCTTTTTCCCATTCCGTGACAGCATCGACGCTGCTCATGCTGCTGGGATCACCGCGATCATTCAGCCAGGTGGCTCAGTTCGTGACGAAGAAGTCATCGCAGCCTGCAATGAATTGGGCATCGCGATGGTCTTTACGGGCATCCGTCATTTTAAACATTAATCAAGACAACCGATGAGGAGGAGCCGTTGTATGAAAATCTTAGTCGTAGGCAGTGGCGGCCGTGAGCACGCGATCAGCTGGAAGCTTAAACAAAGCCCCCGTGTGACCGAGCTGTACTGTGCGCCAGGCAACGCTGGCATCAGCCAGATCGCTCAGTGTGTCGCTATTTCTGCCGAGGATATCGATGGCTTATTGGATTTTGCCTTAAAAAATGAAATCGATCTGACCGTAGTTGGACCGGAAGTTCCTCTGACTATGGGCATCGTCGATCTGTTTGAAAAACATCAGCTGAAAATCTTTGGCCCATCGCAGGCAGCTGCTGAGATCGAAGGCAGCAAAGCGTTCTCCAAAGATCTGATGCAGAAATATCATATCCCGACAGCCAAATATGGCGTCTTTACCCAGGTGGAAGAGGCAAAAGCCTTTTTAGAGACCGTAGGTATCCCCTGCGTGGTCAAAGCCGACGGTTTGGCAGCTGGTAAGGGCGTCTTGATCTGCGAGAGCAAAGAAGAGGCTCAGCATGCCATCGAGGATATTTTAGTGGATAATAAATTTGGTGCTGCGGGCAGCCGCGTGGTCATCGAAGAATTTTTGGTCGGTCAGGAGGTCAGCATGCTGGCCTTCACCGATGGTAAGACCATTAAGCCTATGGTGTCTGCTCAGGATCACAAGCGCATCTTTGACGGCGATCAAGGGCTCAATACCGGCGGTATGGGCGCGTATTCGCCAGCGCCGATCTATACGGACGACATTCATGCGTTTGTGGTCGAACACGTTTTGCAGCCTACAGTGGACGCTATGGCTGCCGAGGGCCGTCCGTTTGCTGGCGTATTGTACGCAGGGCTGATGCTGACCGCTGACGGCCCCAAGGTGCTGGAATTCAACGCCCGCTTCGGCGATCCAGAGACGCAGGCTATCCTGCCGCGCTTGGAGACGGATCTTGTGGATATCATGCTGGCTGTGGTCGAGAAGCGTTTAGAGAAGCAGCCGATCCAGTGGTCGGCAGATGCCTGCGTCTGCGTGGTCATGGCTTCCGGCGGTTATCCGGAAAGCTCGGAAAAAGGCGTTCCTATCCAGGGCCTAGCAGAAGCCGGTCAAAAGGCGCTCGTCTTCCATGCGGGAACAGCGCGCAAGGAAGAGACGATCGTGACCAACGGCGGTCGGGTATTGGGCATCAGCGCTTTGGGCGAGGATATTGCCGCAGCTATCGATAAGGCGTATCAGGCTGTGCACGAGATCCAATTCAACCATATGCAGTATCGTACGGATATCGGCCAAAAGGCACTGCGCTAAGAGCACCTGAGGAGGGCAATACATGGAAAAGATCTACCGTTTTTATGTGGAGAAACGGCCCGGCTTTGATGTAGAAGCCAGCGGTTTGTACCACACCTTAAAAGAATATCTGCATGTCGATGGCTTGAAGGCGCTCCGCTTGTTCAATCGCTACGATCTGACCGGCATTGCGGAAGAAAGTGCCAAGAAGGCGGGACAGTTGATCTTGTCCGAGCCGCAGTGTGATGCGCTTTATGCGGAAACTATGCCAAAGATCGACGGCGAGCACTCAATTTTTGCAGTGGAATCGCTGCCTGGTCAATATGATCAGCGTGCTGATTCGGCTGCTCAGTGTATCCAAGTCATCGCGCAGGGCGAGCGTCCTTTGGTCAAGGCGGCCAAAGTCTATGTTTTAGAGGGAAAATTGTCTCTTGACGAGCTCGAACGCGTCAAGCAGTATCTGATCAATCCTGTGGAGACACGGGAAGCGCAGCTGGAAAAGCCGCAGACTCTGGAAGATCATATCGAAACACCGGAGGCGGTCTTTGCGCTGGAGGGCTTCATCGCCGGCGACAAGGCTTATATGGAAGAGCTGCGCAAGCAGTACGGCCTGGCTATGGACTGTGATGATCTGTTCTTCATGCAGGGCTATTATCGCGATGAAGAACACCGTGATCCGACGATCACTGAGCTCAAAATGATCGATACGTATTGGTCCGACCATTGCCGTCACACCACCTTTTTGACCCAGATCGATGATCTGCAGATCGAGGACCCCTTGGTCAAGCAGAGTTATGAAGAATATTTGGCTGCTCGCCGTGAAGTCTATGGCGAAAAGGCAGAGACGCGTCCTATTACGCTGATGGATATGGGCACCATTGCTGCTAAAGTCCTTAAAAAACGTGGCGTCCTCAAAAATTTGGACGAAAGCGAAGAGATCAATGCCTGCAGCGTGCGTATCCCTGTCAAAACGACAGCAGGGACGGAAGAATGGCTGTTCATGTTCAAAAACGAGACCCA
>CABVBB010000285.1 GCA_902496505.1 uncultured Peptococcaceae bacterium | reverse complement strand
CAAAAGGCCCAGCGCCCGCAGGACTTTGACGCCCGGATAAGCCCAATGATCCATGAATCCTTCGTGGATAGAGAAATCCTCCAAATAAGCGCCCTGTTCCCGCAGCGTCTGCTGCACCGCGCCAATAGCCTCCTTGGACTGGGTCATGGTGCGGAGATCCATCTCCTGTTGGATGGAATAAGCGCAGGCCACACCCGCTGCCTGACCGCAGGCCATACCCAGCGGGATCACACGGGCGCTGCCCGCTGCCAACGATTTATACGACGCCGAGCGGCCGACCACCAGCAGGTCATCGATCGCCAGCGGCACCAAAGATCGGAAAGGCACTGCATAGCGATCCGGGCTGCCGATAACGGTGCCATAGCGCTGTGTCGCTGTCGGCTGCACATCCACCGGATAGCTGCCAATGGCGATCTTATCCCATTGATCGCGGTTTTCTAAGACATCATCGATGGTCAGCTGATATTCGCCGATGATATGGCGGCTTTCCCGCACATAGAGCTGCTCAGCAGTACCAGCCAGCTGGGCTTTTTCAAAGCCTGCGAAATTTTCCCGGATATAGGGCAGGATATACTCCAGTTCCCGCTGACCGCGGGCAATGCCCTCCGCCTTGCTCTCAGGATCGAGCACGTCCACGCCGAATATGATCAGCGCATTGATCAGCACATTGCCATTATCCTGTCTGGCCACATTGAAGCCGCGCAGCCGCATCATCTGATCCTGCGGTTCATAGCCATAGCCTTCTTCCGTATAACCCCAGGCCATTTTCTTGGTGGCGCCCATATCCGCCGAGCCCTGCTTGAGGGTGGTGGCCTTGAAGCGCTGCCAGTTGAGATGCATGAACACTTTGTTCCAGTTCACATTGGACAACTCGAAGACTAGAGTGACGCCCATCTGACGATCCTTTTCGCCGATATCCTCTCCGGCGAAGGTATAAGGTACGCCGCTGGCTGCCGCAATATCGGCATCCACTGTAGCGTCGATGACCCGCTTCGCTGTATAGGTCACACTTTGGCCGTTTTCCTTCACTGTGATGCCCGCGATGCGCTGGCCGTCCAGCACCGGTTCCGGCGATTTGGCATTCAGGCGCAGCGTCAGGTTGGGTTCATTCGTGACCATGGTTAGAAAGGCATTCTTTGCTTCGGTGATGTCGAAGGCACTGCCGCCTACAGCATCGTAGAATTCCTTAAAAATGCCCTGCGTCAGCAGGGTGCCGTCACGGCCTTCACACATATCGATAAAATTGAGCTCGCCCAGCGTCATCAGACCACCCAGCGCATTATCATCCTCCAAAAGCAGCGTTTTCAAACCGTTTCTCGCCGCGGATACCGCTGCTGCCACGCCCTCTGGTTCACCGCCCACGACGATCACGTCGTACGCACTAGCCACCTCTGGCTGATTGGTAAAATGCATCAATTCCGGTTCTGCTTGGCGGCCGCAGCCGACCACAGCCAGCGACAAGAGCACCAGCATTGCTATGATCCTTTTCATAAGCTCCTCCTTGAATAGGTGTTGAAACATGATAGTCCCTTTATTATAAACGATTGGCCCTGCAATGTAAAACCCTTCCCGCAAAAATTGCGTTTTCCTTAAATCACGGCTATCCCTCTATTTTGCCCAAAAGTTTACTTTTATTTGACCTTGCTCCGCTATAATCAAGCCATAGACAAGTTCCAAAACAAGACAGCCGCATTGTCGCCCTTGTTTATCCCTGCACCAGCCGTTATACTGGCTTCAAACTTCCCAAGGAGGTGACCAGCCATGCGGCGCTGCCTTGTCCCTGCGGGAATAGTCCCCCATACCACTATGATCTCTTAGGAGGAGCTTCTATGACTATTCCCCAACGCCAGCGTTATCCACGCACCGGTGATCACAGCACCGTTTATCTCCAGGATGTGATCACCGATCCCCATATTACTGTCGGTGCGTACACCATGTACAATGATTTTGTGCACAACCCGGCACTATTTGAAAAAAACAACGTGCTTTACCACTATCCCATCAATCACGACCAGCTGCACATCGGCAAATTCTGCTCGTTGGCCTGCGGCTGCCGCTTTCTTTTCACCAGCGCCAATCATACATTGACTTCGCTCTCCACCTAACCCTTCCCTCTTTTCTACGAGGAATGGGGCTTAGACAAAGCGCAGGTGACCGACGCCTGGGACAATAAAGGCGATATCATCATCGGCAACGATGTCTGGATCGGCTATGAAGCCGTCATCCTCTCTGGCGTCACCATCGGCGACGGTGCCATCATCGGCGCTCGGGCTGTCGTGACCAAAGACGTCGCTCCCTACACCATTGTCGGCGGCGTGCCTGCCAAGCCCATCCGCCCGCGTTATGACGCAGCGACCATCGAGACCCTCTTGGCCCTCAAATGGTGGGATTGGCCGCCAGAAAAGATCGCCTCACATTTGGAAGCCATCCAAAGCGGCAATATTGCTCTTTTACTTTGAACACTTCCTTACTTTTGTTGATGATCACCCACCCGAAAAACAGCACAGCCGCCTTGGCTGTGCTGTTTTTCATTGTCCATTGCGCCATAGTTTCCTTGACGTAACCACTTACCAGAAAGTGCTTACTTCACAAAGCGCGTTTTACGCCGTACCATAAAGATGCTGGGTGCTGGCAAAATTTAGCGGCCGCCAGCACTCAGTTTGGCCCATATCTTCAGGGCAAGGTGAAAATCCTGACCGGCAGTCATAGTCTGCGCGCCTGATACGGCTGAAACGGTGTGATCCCGTTACCGACGGTATAGTCCGGAGGAAAGAAGATATGATCAAGTGCTTTCCGCTTTTTTTGAGCAGGAGTGCGCTTAATTCCCCTCATATCTTTAAGGAGAATGATGCACATGTTACAACCCCAGACCCCGGGCGCTTCCCGCCCCAACCTCCGCAGGCTCGTCTTGATCGCTCTGCTTGCGGCTATCGCTTTTTTGTTGGCCTTTCTGGAATTTCCCGTCCCTTTGTCGCCGTCCTTTGCCCGCCTGGATCTCTCAGATCTGCCCGCGCTTTTAGGCGCGTTCCTGCTGGGGCCATTGGCTGGCGTGAGCATCGAGCTGGTCAAAAATCTGCTGCAGCTGCTCACCACTTCTACCGGCGGCATCGGCGAATTAGCCAATTTTCTCATTGGCAGCGCTTTCGTTTTCGTCGCAGGCTTGCTGTACACCCGACAGCCCACGCCTAAGGGGGCCCGCTCCGCTTGTCTGGCTGCCAGCTTGGCCATGGGCATCGCAGCGGCTGTAGTCAACTATTATATCCTGCTGCCGCTCTTTGAGGTTTTCATGCCTTTAGATCAACTGATCGCTGCCTTTGGCGAATTCATCCCCTTCATCCAGACCAAACTGGACGTGGTGCTTTACAATGTGCTGCCCTTCAATCTGATCAAGGGCCTGGGCATCAGCCTGATCACCTTAGGACTGCTCCTGCCCAAATTAGCGCCTATCCTGCATAAATACCAATAAGGAGGCTCTCTATGCAGACCATCGATTATTTCAAGATCCTCGTCCAAGACATCCATACCACGGTCATGGCCACCTTGGACGAGTCCGGCCATCCTGTGACCTGCGCTATCGACATCATGGACTACGATGACGAGGGCTTATATTTTCTCACCGCTCAAGGCAAACAGTTTTACCACCGTTTAAAAGCTCATCCCACCATTGCCTTGACCGCGCTCAAAGGAGATGATACCCTCTCCAGCGTCTCCCTCTCTCTCCAAGGCAGCATCCGCGAGATCGGCCCGGCCCGTCTGCCAGCGCTCTTTGCTAAAAATCGCTACATGGAGACCATCTACCCTACCGAAGCCTCCCGCAGCGCGCTGACCGTCTTTCAGATCTATCAAGGCACTGGCGAATGGTTCGACCTCTCCCGCCAGCCCATCGAACGGGCGGCTTTTGCCTTTGGCGGCGCTGCCGCCCAAGCAGGCGGCTATCATATCACTGACCGCTGCACCGGCTGCGGTCTCTGCCTAAGCTTCTGCCCGCAAAACTGCATCGACCTCACCGCGCACCCTGCCCAGATCCAGACGGCCAACTGCCTGCACTGCGGCAACTGCTACACCGTCTGTCCGGTCAAAGCCGTCGAAAAATATTGATCTCCATACCAAAAAGCGCCCTGGA
>CABVBB010000284.1 GCA_902496505.1 uncultured Peptococcaceae bacterium | reverse complement strand
TCATCCAAGTCATCAAAATTCACCGTCTCGCCTCCTCACTTCTCTCTGTCCCTATTATAAAAACACTCCCTCAAAATAACAAATGCCTATTTCGACTAGCATATTATGCTTTTTAAGCATGGAGTTTTCTGCTATAATTGAACAAACATTTCCCAAGGAGGTCTCATGATGGAACTGCGCGTGTTACGCTATTTTTTGACAGTGGTGCGTGAAGAAAGCATCGTCAAAGCAGCTGAAGTCCTGCACGTGACCCAGCCGACCCTGTCTCGGCAGCTCAAAGAACTGGAAGAAGAGTTTGGCGCTGCGCTTTTTATCCGCGGCAACAGATCGCAGGCGCTCACCCTGACTGACAAGGGCATGCTTCTGCGCAAGCGTGCCGAAGAATTGATCGAGCTGGCCGACCGCACCCAAGCTGAAATGACCAATGATGACACCTCGATCAGCGGCGATGTCATGATCGGCGGCGGCGAAAGCGATGCCATGCGCATCATCGCCCGCGCCGCCCGCCAGCTCCAGGAGCGCTATCCCCTCATCCATTACCATCTCTACAGCGGCAATGCCGAAGACGTCAAAGAACGGCTGGACAAAGGGCTCTTGGATTTCGGTGTCTTTGTCCAGCCCACTGATCTGCAAAAATACGAAAAACTGCGCCTGCCTGCCGCCGATCGTTGGGGACTGATCGTGCGCGCCGACTCGCCCTTAGCCGCCAAGACCTCCCTCACTGCCCAAGAGCTCATCGGCCTGCCGCTGATCTTTTCCCGTCAGCAGCGCGTGGCCAAAGCTTTTGAAGATTGGTTCGGCGTAAGCATCGAAGATCTCCAGATCGTTGCCACCTACAACTTGGCCTATAATGCCTCTCTCCTGGTCGCCGAAGGCTTCGGCCATCTCCTCACCTTGGATAAGCTCATCCCCGCCGTCCCCGGCAGCCCTTATCGCTTCATTCCCCTGACGCCTGAGATCGATGTCCATCTGGACTTTGCCTGGAAAAAATATCAGATCCAAAGCAAAGCCGCCGAAGCTTTTCTCCAAGAGATCCAAAAGCTCTGCGCAGAGTGACGGGCATCATCCAGTGCAATTGAAAAAGGCTCAGCCCGATCTCGTCAAAGATCAAGCTGAGCCTTTGCTGTTCTCCGCTTACAGCGCACCTTTGGTGGCCGAACATTTTTCTCCGGCCATCAAGCGGTAATAATCCGGCAGCGCCTCTGCTTGATGAGGACAACGCGCCAGGCACGCCCTTTTAGGCGGCAGCATCGTCTGGTGCATACGCTCCCAGATGACAGTGATATCCTCTTCAAAAATATTGCCGTACGTCTCCGGCAGGAAATCGCAGGGGCCAAAATTGCCCGCGCAGTCCAGATAACTGTGCTGGACGCCAGCGCCGCAGCCATATTGGAACGGCGCTTCGATATAAGGAAAGACCGCTGTTTTGGGATAATGCTTCCGATCGCGATTAAACTGCGCGTGGATCTGTCGCAGCCGGTGCCGCTGGCTGTCCGTGAGCAGCTCCTCGCTATGCTCGGCCAGCCGTCCGGCAGGCGTTGGTTCTGTGATGCGCAGTTCATCCACGCCCAGCGTGTGCAAATGATGCGCCAGGGCATAGATTTCTCCCGAATCCACCAATTCTGCCGTGCCCACTGTCTGCACCATAGTGTAAAGCCCCGCTTTCTTGCTGTACTGGAGCGCGCGCATGGCTTGCTCCCACGCGCCCTTAAAACCTCTCAGACGGTCATGGAGCTCCGGATCCAAAGCATCCACACTGACCGCCAACCCAAATAGTCCCGCTTGTTTCAAAGCTTTGGCGCGCTCTTGAGTGAGACCATCGCCGCTGGTAAAAAGATAGGTCACACTGCGGTCGTCCACTGTACTGAGAACGGTCTCCAGATCGTCCCTTAAGAGCGGTTCGCCGCCGGTCAGACCAATAATGCTCACGCCCAGCCGCTGTAAATCAGCCAAGGCTTGGATCAGCTGCTCAGTGGTATACGCCTTGCCCGGCTGCATCCTATTGGCCGCGCTGCAATGCCAACAGTGGTAACGGCACTGATCCGTCACCGCCACATAGGTGGAAATGGGCGCGCTGCGTCTGCCAGTAATATGGTTTTGGTAAAACGCCGCCCCTTCACCCGGCACCTGGAAAGCAGCCTGTTCAAAGGCTCGCGTATCCAGCGGCGGCAAAAATGTATTGACCAGATAATGCCCATCATGCCGAATGATGGGATCATTGGCGATCACATTCAAGCTGCAGCGGATCAGACCACGCAGCTGGTAAGCAGGCGCCTGACGAAACCGCTGATGCAGACCAAAGAAAGTTCGCCGTATCTTTTTATTTTTCATCATCGACAAGATCATTTTTGTATTCATCGTCGCTCTCCTTATCAGCCCTCAACTTATTGCTTCCCTGTATGTGTACACGGTTTTTGATAGATCCCCCAAACAAAGCGATGCGTCACACTAAGCTGCCCACACTGCGCCAATAAAGCAGCAAATTGCGCTTTCAGCGGTGATTTTCTGAGATCCAGCATCACATCATAGCCTGCCAACGCTCCCGTAGAAGTGACAAACTCCGTCAGCTGCTCAGCATCTCGGAAGTCAAAACGCTGCTCTCCCTGACCGCTCACACATTTCCCTAAGCCCGCCCACTTAAACCAGTGGTCAAAAGTTCTCAGGGTCAAAGGATTAGGCAGAGGCAGCATCACCTTTTCCACATACCGTAGATTCTGCCGCAGCAATTTGGCGTATGCCGGTCTAATTTCCGGCAAGGTATCCTTGGTATTGAGCATGACCGCCAGATAGCCCCCCGGACGTAAGACCCGCCTGCACTGGGCAATGACCGCATGCGGCCGATGATATTTGAGCGCCCAGCAGCACACGACCGCGTCAAAAGACTCTGCCGGAAATGGCCGCAGCCCCTCCAGCATATCTGCCTGATAAAATAATGCCGGCGGTTTTATTCGCTCTTCAGCCTGCGACAGCATTCCCTGCGAAATATCGGCTAAGATCAGCGTCGCTTTGGGCAGCCGTTCGCGAAGATAAAGGCTGTTGCAGCCCGTCCCACAGGCCAGGTCCAAAAGCATTGGATCGCTTTTTGGCAAACGCACCAGCAGCTGATCCAGCAGCTGATCATTATAGCGGTGCATCGTCTGCAAAAAATACAACTCATAATGACCGGCCACTTGGTCATACGCATGACCAATATCTTGAGGCCCGACAAAAATCCTGTCCCAAAGCCGCTTATTAGGAGCAGCCTCCTTATTTTTTGATCGCCTCACAGCTTACCCACCTTTCTGGCCTCTAAGATATAATCCCGCTCATTGAGCAGACGATACTCTGCCCCTAGTCCCGCCTCCTGACAAAGCCTTTGGAGCCGCTCCGGCGAAATCGGCTGCACCCTCTCCCAGCAGAACCGCTCAAAGGCGAATATCCGCCGAGCCGCCGTACTCTCCGGTACAAAATCCTGGATGATCAGCACCCCCTCCGGCCTCAGCAGCGCCGCACACTTCGCCACTGCCGCCTGCTGATCCGGCAGATGATGCAGACAATCCCTCAGGATCACACAATCAAAGCCCTCCGGCGCAGTCAGCTCTGCCAGCGGCAGATCGATCACCGCCAGCCGCGGCTCCCGACGCTTGGCAATGCGCGTCATCGGCCGACAAGGATCAACGATGGTCACCTGATGCCCCCGCTGACACAACGCCTGCGCCAACCGCCCAGTGCCCCCACCGATATCCGCAGCCAGCATCGGTGGCCGCCCAGCCACGCACGCCAGCACCGGCTCCAGATCATCCAAACGCCACACGCGCATAAACCGATCATAAAATCGCGCATAACAGCCAAAAAGATAACTCATCCCCTCTACACCCCCAAAGTCCAATCAGCCGATGCAATGCTGCTTACGGTTTTTACGATACCACTCTCACTGCTCAATAATATAAGTGTCTGCTGGATCCATCCTCTATACACAACACGATCCATTATAACACGCCTGCTTCGAACTCATAATGGTAATCGTAACATCCCTTTAAAGTGTTCGAAAGCTTTCTCATCTATTTTTATATTTAAAACTCATCTCCCGACTCCTCACATTAGCAGCAAAATTCTTCTTGACCCATCGTCTTCCACGACTGTATCGATGGT
>CABVBB010000283.1 GCA_902496505.1 uncultured Peptococcaceae bacterium | reverse complement strand
AAACTTTTCCAGCCATAATCATCGCTCCTTTGATCGTTTATGATAAAATTTCTATGTATCTATTATAAATCGACTGCCAGAAATACTGAAACAGCTATCATTTTTGGCGTGCATTCTGGCCACAAGCTGGATTTGTGGGAAAAATCTCTTCCTGCGCCAAATATTTTGCGCAGCACTTGTGCCAAAAGTCGCACGCTCTGCTATAATAGCGTTAACAACACCGCTCTTGGAGCGTCGTATCGGAGGAGGCCTCTAGTCCATGACCTTAGACCAATTACTTTATCTGGCGGAGATCGCCAACAGCCATTCGATCTCCGCAGCCAGCAGCAAACTCTTCATTTCTCAGCAAGCGCTGAGCGCCTCCGTCAAAGCGCTGGAGGATGAACTGGGCGTGCAGCTTTTGGAGCGGCTGTCCACAGGCAGCGTGCTGACCAAGGACGGTCTCTATGTCGCCAGTGTGGCCAAGCAGATGCTCGCTCTGCAAAACGAGCTGCTCGATCATTATCATATCTCGCCGGTCAAAACGGAAGGGCTTTCCGGCAGCCTCACGGTCGCGACCAATTGGAGCAGCCGCTCCATTTTTCTGCCCAAGGTCGTCAGCCACTTTTATAAGCGCTATCCGCAGGTGGATCTCATCCTCCAGACGCTGGGCGCCAGCAGCGACATCATAGCTGCTGTCGAAAACCAGCAGGCCGATCTGGGGCTGATCAGCCGCCTCTCACTGGATAAAGTCATGCAGGACACGCTGCCGGAGACGCTGCGCTTTACGCCCTATTTTGAAAATCGCTATGTCTGCGCCGTCCATAGTTCCTCGCCGCTGGCGCATTACCAAAGCCTCTCCATGCGCACCTTGCTCAAACAGCCGCTGATCGTCATTTCTTTTGATGGGCTGAACGAAAATCTGCCGCTCAGAGCCATCCACTATTACGGCGAGCCCTCCCTGATCATTGCAGAGAGTCTCATTCTGGCGCATCAATTGCTGGAGGACGGCTTGGGCAGTATGCTCGTCCCGCCCTACGAAGCGCAGCATCTGGCTGAAAAAGATCCCAACATCAACATCCTCAAGATCAAAGAACAGATCCGCATCTATCACGGCTATGTGACCCGTGCTGATCAGCCGCTGACTGAGCTGGCCCGCCGTTTTATCAAGACTGTCGACTATTTTAAGGAGCAGTCATTGGCGCGCATCTGATCACTTCCATACGAAAAAGACCGATCGCTGGTGTCGATCGGTCTTTTTCGTATGCTACTGAACGTTTTCTCGAGTGGGCGGCTGGGGCAGCACGATGCCTGCTTCCTGAAGCGCCTCAAGCAAAGCTTCGCGAGCTGAGCGCGCTTCTGCCTCAGCAGCCTTGTCTTCCTCTGTGGGTGCTGACTGCTCCGATCGGTCCAGACCTAGCGCTGTCCGCATTTCTGCCTGCAAGGCCTTGATCTCCGTCTGGAGCGCCTGGACCTCTGCCTGGGCGTTACTATCCAGCTGAGCCAGATCTGTCTCGCTCACCAGCCCCACACCGCTCATCGCCTTGCCGCCTCTGCCGCCCAGTGGTCTGCTCCCCTCTGGCATCTCTTTTTCTGTGTCAGCGGGCCGTTCGGGCTGCAAGCTGTCACTCTCTGGCTTATCACCATCCCCTTGCAGCCGTTCTCCTCGCTCCGGCACGGATAACGTCACGCCAGCCTCTGCGAAAACAGCCATCACAGCGTCCTCCTTAGCCTGGATCTGCGCCTGATACTCCTCCAGCACGGATCGCTGCTCCGATGCGAACGTTCGTTCTGGCTGCTCGGGCTGCAAGGCCTCCAGCTGCTCCTGCAGCGCCAAAATTTCTGCCTGCTGCTCTGCACTCAGTCCAGCGATCTGCTCTGTCAGCCACTCTTCGTTCAGCAGCAGGCCTCCCTTGGGACCGGCCGGCCGCTCCGGCGCCGAAGCCTCAGCCGTATCCGCCAAAGCCAGTCCCGCACCCGCGGTCATGAGCATTCCCGTCACGAGCAGCGCGCTCATGATTTTCTTCCATTTTTGCATGATGATCACTCCTTGTATCGATTTGGCAGCCCTTGGCTGCTGACCTTAGCTTAAAACATTTTTGTGTGCTTGGCGTGAGCATAAGGTGAACAAATCGTTTGTATTCAGAAAAACACCCGACCTTGTGAAAAAAAGTTTTTGAAAAAGGCCGTTTTGTGACCAATTTGTGACCGGCATTTGTTATAGTATCTTCTGTCCCAAAGACACCAATATTAACCAACATAAAAAATTCCCAAAAAGAGGTGCATTACCATGTTCAAACACAAAAAGATCGTCTCCATCCTGATTTTGGCGGCCATGCTGCTGACCTTGCTGCCCACCGCCGGTTTCGCCGAAACCTTGGATGTTCCCGGAGACGCCACTGAAATCGTCGGCGGCGGCAGCACGACCACCGAGCCCACCGAAGAAACCACCCCCGATATCACTGATACCGAAAGCGGCAGCGATCAGGGAGATCCAAACGTCACCGATACAGACAACACCCATAACAACGGCGACAGCGATGCCGACAACACTGGCAATACCGTCACCGAAGGCAACGAAGGCACAGAAGAGGATGACGTTGAAAAAGATGAGATCATCCAGGAAGAAGCAAAAGAAGACACTGCCATCATCGGCACTGCTGCTTTATTAAGCGCTAAAATGGAAAAACCGAAATGTACGGGGACAACGTATTTGAGAAATGCGGGATAAACCGGGACGGGGCGGGAGAAGTCGGGAAACCCCGCTATTTCAACGGGAAACGGCACTTTTGAGGTGGGAACGGCCCGCAGTTTAACAACAATCTTGAGATCATGGGCGTCGGCGGCGGTCGGCGTCCTTTTTTCATGCACAGGAGGCCCAGGAACGGCCCACAACGGCGGCGGCGCGGCGGGCGCGACACACAACAACAGGATACAGAAACCCCCGGAAAACCGCGTAAAAACGGCCATTCCGGGGGTTATTTGCAAAGAGGGGGCCGCTCGGCGACGTCCCGGAAGTCACAGCAGCAGACCCAAGAGGACGAGCTTCGCAGCCCTTGAGGATAGTATAGCAGACGGGGCAGCGAATGGCAAGGGGGTCAGGCGTGCTAACGAGGCGTTAGAGCGTGCGAATTTTGCTCGAAAAACCGAGACTTCGGCGCAGATCGGCGCGGACGGGGGCGTGCGTGGCCCGTGCGAGGCGTGCGTGGCATCTGCTCAAAACAGGGGCAAACCGGGGCGTGTTCAAAGTGACATTCCTGGCAAAACCTCAAAACCGTGTCACTTTGCCGTTTTTCCCGGGTTTTTCTGGGGTTAGAGCCCCAAACACGCCCTACATTCCAAAGTGACAGAAAAACGATTTATAACTAAATCAAAACAGCACAAAAAATCAGGCGGTTCCATCCCGGGCATCAAGGCCCTGGGAAGGGCCGCTTTTTTCGTCGCCGCTCTCTTCGGCATACGTCCAGTAAATAGACTCCATCTTTTTCTCAACGTACTTCTTGTACTTGAAATAAACGAGGTCAAAGACGTCCTCCCGCTCGTGCGATGGAAGGAGCCGGAACATGGCTATTAGATCGGCTTCCTCTTCGGACAGCGGAGAGCCGTCACAGGTAAGCCCCTGCTCCCGCTTGTACGCGGCGAGATCGTTACTCTTTTTTGCGGGTGCGGCGTCAAGCTCCAGGAGATAGTCGGCAGACACCTCGAAAATGCGGGCAAGTGAAGCGAGAGCCGAGTATCCAGGCTTACTCTTCCCAGTTTCCCAGTCTCCGACATTACCGGGGGACACGCCCAGCATCTTCGCAAGCTGGCCTTGAGTGTATCCGTTTTTTGCTCGCAAATCTTTCAATATTGCGCTAAACATATAGTCGCCTCCTCGAATTTTCGTAGAAATTACTCGCAAAACTATTGACTTACACGCATTTGCGAGTTATACTACCAATAGATTTAATTCTAAAGCAAGTTAAATCATATCACACCCCCAGAAAAAAGGAAAGGGGAAAGGGAGGCGATCTCATTGAGACGCGGCAAGAAGCCGACCAGAAAGCAGAAGATCAGGCTCGGACAAGCGGGGCTCGCCCCGGAAAACTGGCTGGTCGTCAGACAGAAGCCGAACGGAGAGCTCATTGTTCTCCACAAGAACACGAACACAATCCGCGTCATCCCGCCGCTGGC
>CABVBB010000282.1 GCA_902496505.1 uncultured Peptococcaceae bacterium | reverse complement strand
GGCAGTCTATGATGGACGGGCCTATCTGGCCGCCAGCCGTGAGCGCTACGACGTGATCATGGTCGATGCCTATCAGGACATCACCATCCCTTTTCAGATGTCCACTGTGGAATTTTTTGACCAGGTGCGCGATCATCTCACAGAGAATGGCATCATGGTGGTCAATATGAATATGCATTCAGACAGCGAAGGGGCGATCAATCAGTATTTGGCCGACACTATCAGCACCATGTTCCCGTCAGTCTATACAGCAGAGGTGCCCGGCACCACCAATCGGGTGCTCTTTGCTGCGGCGGAAGGCGATCTGGCTGGGCGCTTGAGACAAGCCTTGCCGACGGTGCAAGATGAGGTGCTGGCGGGCCTGATGGCGCAGGCAGCAGATCGGCTCACGCCTTACCAGAGCAGCGGCCGTCTGCTGACCGATGACCGGGCGCCGGTGGAGCTTTTGGGCATGCGGGCCATCGACGAGCTGATCGCTGGTGAATTGACTTATTATCGCGGGATATTGGAGCGGGAGGGCGTGAGCGGCCTGATCCAAGCGATGTGACAGATACGCAAAAACAGCCTTCTACTCTGCATTCAGGCAGAATAGAAGGCTGTTTTTTTAGGGCTGATCTTCACGGCGCAGGGCGGCCAGTTCGTCCTCTAAGAGAGCGATCTCACGCATGAGACGCTCGCAGTGCGTGAGATGCTGGTCGCGGGTCTCATCGTCTGCACTGAGCTGTTGGAGCCAGCGATCCTGGCAGGCCAGATCATTGCGTTTGATGGAGAGGCGGTTGAGGAGAGCCGATTCCAGACGGGAACGCTGCTCAGCGGCCAGACGGTGCTTATGGCCCAGCGTCAGGCGGTAGGCAAGCACCGCCAGAGCGGCGGGAAAAAGCAAAAGCATAAGCTCAGCCAGCAGTCCCAGCGAGGATAAGAGCATCAAAAGCGACAGCAGCAGAGCCAAAATGAGCAGAAAAGACAGCGTGATCACTCCTTACGGAAATTAGGGCGCAGGTCAGATACCGATGGTATTGTCACAGGGGCGGACAAGGGCGCTGTAGCTGCTTTCGATGAGCTCCAGCAGTTCTTTTTCCACATCAGTGAGCGGATGCTCCTTGCAGTAGGTGAGGTACTGGATGTAGCTGGTGCTGTGATTGATGAGCTTGAGCGCCTTGAGCGCACCGCTTTCGAAGCGGTCATCGCCCAAGATGAGCTGACGGGGCAGCATCGCCACGAAGTCTCCAGAGAGCGCGGCGCGTTTGACCGATTCCGCATTGGAAAAGGTGCAGAGGTTGGTGAAATCCTGATAGCAGTTGGGATGCTTGAAGATGCCCTGATAAACGAGGCTTTCCGGCAGCGCTACCTGCTCGTCCAGCAGATCATCGAAAGAGACTGCCGAGGCTTTGGCCCATTCCGAGCGGGCAGAGCAGCAGAAGCAGATCTCGTCGCGGTAGAGCGGCTTAAGGATCAGGCTCAGATCATCGGCGTATTCCTGATGCTTGGGCAGGATATAATCTGCCGCCGAGCCGATGCCGATGGTGGCGTGACCCTCGATGACATGACGCAGCACCTCCGCTGGCAAAAGCTCATGCACATGGAGATTGACCTCCGGAAAGAGCGCCTTAGAGCGGCAGATGATGTCCGTGATGACCATATTGCTGGCCGAAGCGTCACAGGCCACGTGGATGTGGCTTTTGGTGATCACCTTTTTGGCGGCTTTTTTCTTGATGGCGTAAAAATCATCGATGGCTTTTTCAGCCAAAGGGATCAGTTCCACACCCATAGGCGTCAGTTCCATACCGGCCTTAGTTCGTTTGAACAGCTTGGTATCCAGTTCTTTTTCCAGTGAGGTGATGGCGGCACTCAGCGTCGGCTGACCAATGAAGAGGTTGTTGGCGGCCTGAGAGATCGAGCCGTACCGGGCGACGGCCAAAAAATAATCCAGCTGTTCCACACGCATGATCAAAAACTCCTTTGTCGTAACGATTCTCGTATCTTCTATTATACGGGTTTGTTCCTCCTATTTTCAACGTCTGCGGAGAAAATAAATCAAAAAGTCGCCTGGAAAATTGCAAAGTCCCGACAAAACGAGCAAGACGTGCGGGATAATAGTGGCAATAGCGGATAAAATGTGTTATACTTCTTATTGAAAATGTTCGAAAATTGCTATCATATTGTTCTGAGAAAGCTGCTGAGGGGGTGAGCTGATTGGTAAGCTGGTGGAATAGTTTGGAACTGTCCGGCCTGGAGCATGTCTATCTGGTCTGTTTCTTGGCTGGGCTGGTGCTTCTTGTTTTAGACATCCTCCTAGGCAGCGTGTCAGGTCTCCTCAATCTGGATCTGGGCGTCGATGTGGGCGCAGACTTGGATCTGGATATGGATCTGGACATGGACATGGATCTGGATGTAGACGGCGTAGGCACAGCCTCTTGGCTGCCCTTGCAGCCTATGTGCATCCTAGCCGGCGTGACCGTATTCGGCGGCGTTGGTGCGGTGCAGTCCGTGATCTTTCAGGTGGCCTGGCCCGCTTGGCTAGGGGCGGCAGTGGCGGCGCTGCTCGGACTGGTCACAGCCTTTGGCGTCGACCGTCTGGTGCTCAGACCGCTCAAGAACAACCGCGCTGAGGCGCTGGCAGCCAATGCCCTGGTCGGCCAGACTGCGGAAGTCACCGTGCGTATCCGGCCAGGGGCCTTCGGCGAAGTCTCTATCAAAAACGAACGCGGCATCCTCAATTACCGCGCTCAGTGGTACGACGATGCCGAAACGACTCAGGCAGAAGCCGGGACCACTGTGGGCATCATGGCCGTATCGCCTGATAAAGACACCGTCTATGTCGTGCCCTTGGATGTTGAAAAATGGCTCAAGCGTGTCAAAGGCTGAGCTGGCGAACAAAACCGATAGCGATGATCTGAACAGCACACAAAGCACAATCATTTTATGGAGGGGATCGAATGGGAGCAATCTTAGGAACAGTAGGCATTGTCGTTTTAGTTGTCATTTTAGTCATGGTGTGCATCCTGCTCACCTGGAAGAAAGTACCCGCTGACAAAGCCGCCATCATCACCGGCATCGGCAAAGCCAAAGTCGTCACCGGCGGCGGTACCATCGTTATTCCAGTCTTGCAGCGCATCGACTACATCACGTTAGAAAACATCAACTTTGAGGTCGCCATGCGCGGGTCCTGTACCGATCGAAGTCAACGGCGTCGTTGTCGTCAAAGTCCGCAACGAAGAATCCATGATCCGGGCAGCTGTCGAGCAGTTCAACTGCGGCAAGCCCGACGAGACCTTGGAGCACATCCGCGATACCGCCCGCGACGTCTGTGAAGGCCGTCTGCGTGAGATCGTGGCCGGCATGACCGCCGAAGGCATTTACAAAGACCGCAAGACCTTTTCCGAGCAGGTCCAGGAAGTGGCCGCCAAGCAGCTGTCCGAATTGGGCTTAGAACTCAAATCCTTCACCATCAAAGGCATCAGCGACCAAAACGGTTACTTCGATGCGTTGAGTAAGCCCCGTATCGCCGCTGTCAAGCGCGACGCGCAGATCGCCGAGGCCGAAGCCCGCAAAGAAAGCATGGTCAAGACCTCCGAGTCCGATCGTGCTGGTGAGCAGGCCCGCTTAGAAGCCGAAGCCCGCAAAGCCGAGGCTGCAAAAGACGCCGAAGTCAAGAAATTGGACTACCAAAAAGAGATCGAGACCCGCAAGGCTGTCACTGACGCGGCCTACGATATCCAGGCCAATATCACCAAAAAAGACGTGACCAACGCTGAGATGGACGCCTCCGTCTTAAAAGAACAGCGTGCCAAAGAAGTGCGTGAAGCCCAGATCGCCATCGATATCGCCGCTGAGCAGAAAAATATCGAGCTGGCTCAAAAACGTGCCGAACGTAAAGAACGGGAACTCTTGGAGACCGTCATCAAGCCCGCTGAGGCCAACAAACAAGCTCAGGAATTAGCCGCTGAGGCTGCCAAGATCAAATCCATCAAAGAAGCCGAAGCTGATGCCGAAGCCAAAAAATTGGACGCTATCGCCGAAGCCGAGCGTATCAAGCAAGCCGGTCTCGCTGAAGCAGAAGTCGTCCGGCAGACCGGTCTCGCCGAAGCAGAAGCCATTCGCCAAAAAGGTGTGGCTGAAGCAGAAGCCATGGAAAAACGCGCCGACGCTTACGCCAAGTA
>CABVBB010000281.1 GCA_902496505.1 uncultured Peptococcaceae bacterium | reverse complement strand
TCACGCCCGGCACCAAACGCGAAGTGGTATCGACCATGACCATGGCTGGGATCTCACCGCCAGTCAGTACATAATCGCCGATGGTATATTCCGCTGTGGCAAAACTGCGGATGCGCTCGTCAAAGCCTTCATAATGACCGCAGACAAAGGCCAGCTTTTTTTTCTGCGCCAGCTTTTTGGCATCCTCTTGGGTAAACACTTTCCCCTGCGGCGTCATCAAAATGATCTCCTGTTCGGGATCCTCCAGATCCAAGCGATCCCTCAGCGCCGAGATCACCGGCTCCGGCTGCAGCACCATGCCCACACCGCCGCCATAGGGATAATCATCCACTGCCCGGTGTTTATTCGTCGAATACTCTCTGAAATCGATGACCTCGATGGAAAGCACGCCCTTATCCTGAGCTTTTCCCAACAGGCTGCTGTTTAGTGGTCCGTCAAACATCTCAGGAAAAATCGAAAATATCTTGATCTCCACAGCCGCACCTCTAATCCAACAGTCCGGCAGGCAATGTGACCAGCATCCGTTTATTGTCCAGATCGATCTCCTGCACCACTGATTTTAAGGCTGGCATATAAAATGTCCGTTCCCCATCGCTCACTGCATAAACGTCATTGCCGCCCGTCTGTAAAACTTCCGTCACTTTGCCCAGCACTTGTCCATCCTCGATCACATCCAAACCGACGATCTCATAAATAAAAAACCGATCCTTCGGCAGCTTGATCGCATCTTCGCGCTTCACACACAGATAAAAATTCTTCAGCCGCTCTGCCGCATTCATATCCGGCGCTTCTTCTAATGTCAAAAGCACCAGGCCATTATGGATACGGGACTGCACCACATGAAGCAGATCATAGCGGTCATCATTGACCTCCAAATAGACCTCGCGCAGCTTTTTAAATCGGGTGATGTCATCTGTCAAAGGCATGATCTTCACTTCACCCAAATGACCGTGGGTATTGATGATTTTTCCTATCCGCAGCATTTCCATTGCCGTTTCCTCCCTTGATCTTCTATGTAAATGAACGCTTGACGCGTTCATCATTTCTTTCGGATCTCTACGACCACATCGTCTTTTAAGATCACTTCGCAGACGGTGTTTTCTGCAAAATTATCACCTACACGGATCTCCTGTAGATAATTGCCTTCACCGCTGTCGACCAATGTGCCCATTTCCAGATCAGCGATCTCTTTGATGCTTGAGAGCAGCTGCTCCTTGTAAGCGGCGATCTTTTCTCTTTCCAGATTGAACTGTCTGCGCAGCTGTTCCACCTGAGGATGAGCCTTCAGCGTCAGCTCGGTCAGCGTTTTGTTCATATCTTTGTCAAAATTGGCCAGCTCACCATCGACCGTTTCGATCGCCTTGCGGAAATCAGCACTGGTCTTCTCCTTATACTGTTCAGTGACAATTTGTTTGATCTGGACTTTGCCCAGGATCTGAATGGATTCCATTGTCTGAAACCTCCTTTTGATCATTACACGCTTATTATATGATAGTGCACAGATCATTGCTTTTCAATACCTATCCGTCATTTAGCGAAAATAAAAAGAGGCCGCGAGAGCCTCTTTCATCTTACTGCATGATCTCTACAGTAACTTTTTTATTTTCTTTCACAGCAGCTGCTTTGACCACTGTCCGAATAGCTTTCGCTATACGCCCCTGCTTGCCGATCACTTTACCCATATCCTCCGGCGCAACAGTCAACTGGATAGTGACTGCTCGTTCGCCGTCCTCAATGGTTTCGACCTTGACTTGATCAGGGTGGTCAACCAGAGATTTTGCTAAATGTTCTACTAATGCCTGCATGATAATCCCCTCCCAGCAAGGTTATTTCAAAACGCCGGCTTTTTTGAAAAGAGATTTAACAGTATCAGAAGGCTGAGCGCCTGTACCGATCCATTTCTGAGCTTTTTCAGCATTGATCTCAACAGTTGCAGGATTTGTATTAGGATTGTAGATACCAATTTCATCAATGAAGCGACCATCTCTCGGTGCTCTGGAATCAGCGACTACAATACGATAAAATGGGCTTTTCTTTGCACCCATTCTTTTCAATCTAATTTTAGTTGCCATGAATTTCACCTCCTCAACTTGATCAGTTTATCTTACATAAACGGAAATTTAAATTTCCCTTTTTTACTTTTCTTGCCTGTGGCCATCTGCGAGAATTGCTTCATCAGACCTTGTGCCTGCTCGAACTGCTTGAGCAGCCGATTGACATCCTGTACCTTCATCCCGCTGCCTGCAGCAATGCGTTTTCTGCGGCTGCCGTTGATGATCTTGGGATTTTGCCGTTCTGCCGCGGTCATGGATAAAATGATCGCCTTTGTCCGGTTGAAATCCTTCTCGTTGAGATCCAGATCCTTCAATTTGGACTTATTGACACCTGGCAGCATTTCCAGCATAGAGTCGATAGACCCCATATTTTTCATCTGATCCATCTGAGCGAGATAATCCTCTAAGGTAAACTCAGCCTTCATCAGCTTTTTCTGCATTTCCTCAGCGTTCTTGGCGTCGATATTTTCCTGAGCCTTTTCGATCAAGGTCAGCACATCGCCCATACCCAAGATCCGCGAAGCCATCCGGTCGGGATGGAAGGGTTCCAAAGCATCCAGCTTTTCACCCATACCCGCAAATTTGATCGGCTTGCCAGTGATCGACTTGACAGACAGCGCCGCACCACCGCGGGTATCACCGTCCAACTTCGTCAACACAACGCCTGTGATATCCAAAAGCTCGTTGAAGCTTTCAGCCACATTGACAGCGTCTTGACCTGTCATGGAGTCAACGACCAATAAGATCTCATCCGGCGATACCGTCTCTTTGATCTGACGCAGCTCTTCCATGAGCGCTTCGTCGATATGGAGACGACCGGCTGTATCCAAGATCACCACATCGTTGGCATGCTGCTTAGCATGCTCGATGGCTTTGGCTGCGATCTCTACGGGGCTGGTCTGATCACCCAGTGAAAATACCGGCAGCTCCAGCTGCTCGCCCAGTACCTGCAGCTGTTTGATAGCCGCTGGTCTGTAAACGTCGCAGGCTGTAAGCAATGGCCGTTTGCCCTGCTTTTTGAGCAATTTGCCCAGCTTGCCGCTGGTCGTCGTTTTACCAGAGCCCTGCAGACCGACCATCATGATCACTGTCGGAGGCTTAGAGGAAAACGTCAGCTTGCTCTGCGTGCCGCCCATCAGCTGAGTCAGCTCATCATGGACGATCTTGACCACCTGCTGTCCAGGGGTCAGGCTTTCCATCACGGCTTCACCCAAAGCACGCTCATTGATATTGTCTATAAATTGTTTAACGACTTTATAGTTGACATCCGCTTCTAAAAGGGCGACCTTGACTTCCCGAAGGACCGCTTTGAGATCCTTTTCGGTGATCTTGCCCTGCCCTTTCATCCGTTTGAAGATGTCCTGCAATTTGTCGCCTAATCCATCAAATGCCATTCAGCGACCTCCTTCAACCCAAAATCACTCTTGTTCCAACTGACGGATCAACTGCCGCAGCTCATGAAGCTGTTCTTGATCAGGCAAAGCAGCAATAAGTCGATCGAGTTGTGCAAAGACAGTCTGCCGCCTTTTGGCCTTTTCAGCTAAGCGCAGCTTCTGCTCATATTCTTCCAGCGTATGCTCCGTGCGCTTGATAATATCAAAAACGGCCTGTCTGGAAACCTCACATTCCTCTGCGATCTCTCCCAGAGAAAAGTCATTTTGGTGATACAAGTCAAACATCTGCCGCTGCTTATCCGTCAGCAGTTCGCCGTAAATATCGAACAACCCCGCCAAATAAGCCCGGCGCTCTATGATATCCTCCATGAAATCGCCTCTCCTGTTAAGTAAAAACACTTAACAACAAATGCTAGTTTACAAAAAAAAAGCCGCTTTGTCAAGTAAAATATCTTAACATCTCATTTTTTCTTGTCTTAGAAGTGCCCAACAGCAAAAAACCGCCTCGAGCCATAGGCCGAAAGCGGTTTCATAAGCTGTGAAGTTACCGGCGGATACCCAGTGCTTCGATGATCTTGCGGTATCTTTCGATATCGTTTTCCATCAGATAGTTCAGTAAGCCTCTGCGCTTACCAACCATCATCAGCAGACCACGACGGGAATGATGGTCTTTTTTATGGGTTTTCAAATGCTCAGTCAGGTAGTTGATCTTGTAGGTCAAGATCGCGATCTGT
>CABVBB010000280.1 GCA_902496505.1 uncultured Peptococcaceae bacterium | reverse complement strand
ATAGCCAAAGCGATCATGCGTTTACCCGTCTTCGGACTGCGGTAGCCATACAGATCGGTCATGATCTGCTCTTCCAGCTCATATTTGTCAGCAGGATCGACGATACCCTGAGGATCGCGGCCTTTGAGGTTGATGTAGATGTTGCTGCGCTGAGCAAAAGCACGGGATTTTTCATAATCGTATTCTTTGATCAGATTGCCCTCTGCATCCTTCTTCAGTACAGCATAACCTAATTCGGCCAAAATACCAGCGCCGCCAGCGATATGCGGTTCATTTTCCGGGCTGACCTGCGCATGGTCAGAGACGACCATGATGGTCCAGCCTTCATCCAAGAGCGGCAGGAAACGAGCGATATAACGGTCGGTCTGCTTGTAGACTTCTTTAAAGAAGCGCTGATAGTCTTCTTCCGGCAGGCGGGAATAATCTCTCTGCTTCATATACTTCAAGATCATATGACCCTGAGCATCGACATTGTGTACCTGCGAAAAGACCATATTGTAATTTTCTTCTTTGATCAAGGCCAGCAGAGCATCGGCATTCCACTGCATGGTCATATCCCAGTTGGCGCCCATGCAGTCAACGATAAAGGCTTCACTACCTGCACCCATGTGAGAGTTTGGTGGTGGATAGCCCGCATTGTCAACAACTGTTTGATACAGACGTTTCGGATGCCAGAGAGTATCCTCACTGATATCCATGGCTGCGGAATACCATATTCTGAGGTTTTCGCCTTTTTCATCAACATAGAGCAGACGCGCATTGCGGCTGACTTTGATAAAGCGATCACGGGCGTAGGTCTCTTCCAGAAGCTGTCCCTTGAAGACGCCCTTCTCCAAGATATACTGCGGTTCCAGATCCTTCTTCGATTTGTAAACAGCTACATGGTCATACACACCCTGCTCATTTTTGAGGATCAGGGCTGGACGGCGAACCAGACCGCCGCCGAACAAAATGGTGAATTCCTTCGCATCTGCCGGCGCAGCTTCCCAGCCGTTGGCTTCCTTGATCTGGGAGATGACGACGTCAAAAGGTGCTTCTGACAATACATTCGAACCTTCTGCATCGCTCAACGGCATATCCAGCATAGCGCCGCTTTCTACAGACAGTCCCAAGGTACCGTCATTTTTCGCCAGTGCGCCTTCTGCCTCTTTGGAGATCTTGAGGTCGGTGATCACACAGGGGATGTTTTCATCAGCAGCTGCTTTTGCTTTAAAAGCCGTCTCTGTAGCTTTGACCGAAGCGTTCAAAACAAATTCTGATTCTACTTCGGCAATACCCGCATTGACTGCTGCCGGCTGCGTGCCGTCAATGACATGCAGAAGGGGGCTGTCTGAGGTTGGCGGCCAAGAAGAACCTGGCCAATGCCATACCAGTGTTTTTTTGCCAGCCTCTACGAAAACATTCCACAAAGGCTCTGCTTTGTTAAAGCTGGAGTCCAGATTATAGCCCAGCCATTCATAGCCCTGTTCTGGCATCATGCAGCGGAAATAATGGGTGATACCATGCACATTAGGATAGCAGCCAGTGGCCAATGTTGTCCACATCGGCGGCGTGATGCAGGGCATACCGCCCAGCATGACCAGGTCTTCTCGGCCTGCACCGCGAGCCAGCAATTCTTTTGTAGCTGGCATGTCACCCGTATCGATGTACTTTCTCGTCAAGCGCGGATCCATACCATCGATACCGAGTACCAAGATCTTGTCAGAAATCGTTGGATTCATTGTTCATCATCCTTTCATCTCATGTAAACATTAGCAACATGTATTTAAATTTGCGGCGGGCGAAAAACGCCCGAACCGCTGCATTTAACAAAATTTACATTGGGAAGATCAGATAGCCCAAAGGCAGGCCGATCACCGTATAGACCAAGAAGGTGCAGAGCATCGCGATCACTGCGTATTTATACAGATTGCCTTTCGTCACCATACCTGCCTGCGAATGCAGCATAGCGCCATAGCCCGAAGCTGCTGGGATCAGGATAGCCATATTGATCAAGAGGACTAAGATGACCATGACTGCTGGTCCATTGACCCCGATGCCCATTTTCATATAAGTGATGAGGACGGTGATACCGATCATGGTGATGACCGCATTGTTGGCAATGTTGGTTGCCAGCAAGCAGAACAAACTCAGCACCACTGCAAAGAAGATCGGTCCATGTCCGCCAAAGATCGGTGCTAAGATCGCCTGCAAAGCTTCTGTCACACCAGTACCCTCGCCTGCTAAAGCTGGAGCGATCGTCAAAGCACAGGCCATCAGCGCCAGCATCTCCCACAGCACCTTATCAGCGATCTCGCGGAAGACTAAAACAGGTTTGCCATCAATATGCAATACACACAAAATAACGAATAAGATCCAGCTCATACCTACTGTATTTAAGCTGCCAATGGTATTGGTCACCACGTTTTTCGGCAAAAAGGTCAAGATGCTGGGCAGGATCAAGGCAAAGACCATGACGAACAAACAGAAGAGTAAAAATTTCTGCTGTTTCGTCATTGGCTGCCGTTCTCCCGTAAATTCCTCCATATCGATCTCTTTGAGCGCACTGACATCCAGCCTGAGCACAAAACGCATGACCAAAATGTACAAAGCGATCAAGCATATGCTGAGCGTTCCCTGCATCAAGATATATTTCACTGCATTGATCTCTATCCCGCTGGTCTGCTGAAACACTGCCAGCATATACAAGGGACCTGGTCTAAACGGCAGCACATGCTGCCCAACGATCGATGTCATCGAAATACCAACGACCATAGCGGCCATCCATTTGTTCTCTCTGGTATAGCCCACCTTTTTACCGATCTTGTAAATGATCGACCAGATCAAGAAGATGATCAGTGAACCATTACCAACTAACGTTACGACAAAAACCAACGCGAACAACATCGTCACCAATACCCACGGCCGGCCCTGCACAAATTTCAGCCGCTGCATCCAATTGGCGATCCAGTCAAACAGACCGGATTTATCCATGCAAAATATAATGGCTAAAACAAATAACAACATGATCAATAACGATTGTCCAAAAGCTGCCGAGGTCAGCTCATTGCCTGTGAAAATGCCCAGACAGACCATAGCGACCAATCCCAAGATGCTGGACCATAAGATATCCTCTGTCGTCCATAAATAAATGATCCCGATGAATATACCAATAAGCTTCATGCCATATGGTGTGATCGGTGCCGGAGCGGGCAGCAGCTGGAAGAAAAACATAAAGATGAAACCGATTGCGAAGTTCAAATAATGCTTCTGCGTAGCTGACATATGACTTCTCCCCTTTACAAAAAGTCGTCTCTTTTTATCTGTATTTTTGACACAACCCTCAAAGCAATGCATGCCGGCTGTACTGCTCTGTTGACTATGGTTAAAGAATAGCATAAATTTCTCTTATGCGGAATTTCAAACATTTCACAGAGCACACAGCGTTTTAAATTATATTTAATACACTTATGCATCCAATAAAACACCATAACATTTTCTTCATTTTAGCCGCCACTTATGATATGATGGATGGACAGGCAACTTGTGACCCATAAAAGGAGGTTATTTTCTATGCATTCTGATCAGCTCCGTTATCTTATCGCCCTTAGCCAAAATCCCTCCATGAATATCGCCAGTGAACAACTACATATCACACCCAGTGCCCTGAGCATCTCCATCAAAAATCTGGAGAATGAACTGCATCTCAGGCTTTTGCACCGCACCTCCCGCGGCGTTACCCTGACAGAAGAGGGGCGGCAGGTCGTGCGGATCGCTGAAAATTTCTTCAACGAATTGAAAGGACTGCAAACCAGCATCGACTGCGCCCCCTCCCCCCATGGTGAATGCATGATCTATACCGTCCAAGGGGCGGTCGATGATCTGTTGCCCAAGGTCATCTGCGAATTATATGACCATTACCCCGATATCCATGTGATCGTTGAAACAGCTGCCATGCCCCATATCCTTCAGCGGGTCAATGATGCGGCCTCTCTCGATCCCCACGAGATCGCTCTCATCTATCTCCGCCAAGACTCCGGCCAAAGCACCGCTATCGGTGAAAACTGCACCTTCGTACCGCTCATTCCTGTGCGGCTCTTGGCTCAGATCCACGAGCGTTTTCCGATCGCCCACAGCAAAAATCCTTCCCTGAAAACGATCCTGTCCTATCCCATCATCATCTACAATCCTCTGCACCAGCCACTC
>CABVBB010000279.1 GCA_902496505.1 uncultured Peptococcaceae bacterium | reverse complement strand
CGCTTCCAGCTGTTTATAGAAAGCAGAAAGCGGCAAGATGGCCTCTGCACCCGAAAAAGGCCTGCTCTAGACGAGCAGGCCTTGTACCGTTTACGGCGCTGTGCTTTTCTTGGGCACGAAGAGCCCTTGCGTATCCACGCCCTCATGGGTCAGGAGCATGAGCTTCTTGGCGATGCCGCCGGCATAGCCGGTGAGGCTGCCGTTCGACCCGACGACACGATGGCAGGGGATGATGATAGAGATGGGATTATGCCCCACTGCGCCGCCCACAGCTTGGGCGGACATATGCTCCAGTCCCAAGCGGCGCGCTGCTTCCTTGGCGATAGCGCCGTAGGTGGTGAGCTCGCCGTAGGGGATCTCGGTAAGGATGGCCCACACCGTTTGCTGAAAGAGGCTGCCCGCAGGCGCCAGCTCCAGCTCACTGATCGCGGGCCGCTGTCCGGCAAAGTAACGCTCCAGCCAGACCTTGGTCTGCTCCAGGATGGGCTCCTGCCCGCCCGTCTGCCGCTCTTCCCCAGCGTAAACGCCGCCGAAATATTTCTGTCCCTCCATCCAAAGGCCGATCAGCGCGCCGTCCTTAGCGGCCAGCAGCAAGGGGCCTAGGGGACTGGCCACATCCAGCGTATCGATCATCTTCGTCCCTCCTCAAGGGTCCCATTGGCAGTCTTTGAGCCGCACATGCCCTTCATCCTTCATCGGCACATCCTCCGCGGCCAAGAGTGCCCTTTGCTCTGTCCAGCCAGGCACCAAGCGCCCGCAATGATCCACCACCCGGTGGCAGGGATACTGGCCGTAATGATCGGCCATACGCAGCACACGGCCCACCAGCCGAGCGTTGTGGTCCCGGCCGATGAGGCGGGCGATCTGGCCGTAGGTGGCCACCTGGCCCTCCGGTATCTCCGCTACTACTGCTAATATTTCGTAGATCAGCGCCTCATCCAGCACCCGCTTCATAGGGAAGCGTCCTGTATATCGTCCTCATCTGCCTGGCAGAAGCGGCGGCAGGCGGCTTGTTTTTTCACGCAGTTGACCTTGTGTGAACCGCACACTGGACAGGTCACCCGATCCTGCTCATAGCTCACTTCATACTGCGCGCCGCAGTCCCCGCAATAAAGCTGGCAGTGCTTGGTGGTATATTGGCCGCCGCTGATGCGGATGGCTTTGCCCTCAGCCAGCGCCAGGGTCACCTTCTTGCGGGCGCTGTCCAAGACATTTTGAAAGGTCTGTCGGGAGATCTGCATCCTAGCAGCGCATTCATCCTGATTGAGATCCTCCAGATCCTTGAGCCGCATGGCTTCTAATTCCTCGATCTTGAGGTTGACCTCTTCCTGCGCCTGACAGCCGCCGCACGCGCTGCCCCCGCAGGGCGCATAATACGTCTTGTCCGGGAAAAATTCCACCCGCCGGCATTTTGTCGGTCTGGCCATCGTTGTCATCTCCTTATCCGCTTAGTTCATTTGTTGTTTGATCTGCTGCTTGTGGGCATACATCCGGTCATCCGCCAGCCGGTAGATCGCCCAGATATCCTGAGAATGATCGTTTAAAAATCCTGCCCGGCCGCAGGAGAGGACGATCTGGTAGGGCTGGCCCTCTTGACGCAGCAGCATCCGCAGCTGGGTCAGCCGGTCGTCAAAACGGTCGATGCCTTCCAGCGCGATGATCATGAATTCATCACCGCCGATACGGTAACAACTGCCGCACGGTTCAAAGGCCTGCTTCAGACAGCGAACCACTATGCCCAGCACCTCATCGCCCGCCCGATGGCCGAAATGATCATTGAAATACTTGAAGTCATTGATATCGAACATCACCAATTCCGCTTCTGGATAGGATGCCGCATCGATCTGCGCCATCATTTTCTCAAAAGCCGTCCGATTGCGGCAGGCCGTCAGCGCATCCACATAGGCCAGCTGTTCCAGCGCTTTGTTCTCCATAGCCCGCTCCATCAGACGATACATCCTGGCCACCACATCATAGCTCAAAAGCGCCATGAAGATCAGCATGCCCACCCGCATGGCCGCTGCGCTGTCATTGTACAGCGTGCCCAGGTAAAATCTGAGCATATCGATGACCACGCAGATCATGAGCACGATCATACCCTTGGCCAAAAGCGTCACCTGCCGCTGGCGCCGACATTCCTTGACCAGGACCACCGCAAAAACGATGCAGACCAGCGCCACCGCCAGATGGGAAAACGGCAGCAGGGTCAAGAGATCAGCGATCCCCGTCAGCTGCAAAAGCAGACTGACCGCTACGATGGCCAGCATCAAGCCGCCTAGCCGCTGATAGCACTTTTCCGAAAGGACGGGATAATTGGCCTGGATATAGAGCAGCATGGGGTAGGGTACCATAAGCAGCGACAGAAAGGTCAGCAGATAGACCAGGGTCGGATTGGGCAGCATGAATTCAAACAGCCGCGTCTCCGTCAGCGACCACAGCGCGATGGCCACTGCGGCGATACCCAGATACAGCGCGCCATTGGTGATGCGCACCTGCCGCCGACGGAAAAAGAGGTGACTGCCCAAAAGTCCCAGTCCGATCAGACCAATGGCTCCGCAGATCAGCACCTTGTACCACTCCCGATCGAATACCTCAAAAAACAGCGCCACCTTGGTCCCAGCCGCCACTTCATTGAAATATCCCGCATAATGCGGATAGATCGAGCTCACTTCCAGCGTCAGCACCTTGCCCACATCCTGCTCCTCCAAGCGCAGGAAATGGTACGAACAGCCGGGCGAATGGAGAAAAGCTAACGGCAGCACATCGCCATAGCGATAGATCTCCTCCCCGTCCAGCAGCACCTTGAGCGTCTGCTGAGATGAGCGCACCCTGAGCGTCGTCCCTTCCGCCAGATCCTCCGCCGTCAAACGATGGGACAAGCGCCCCACTGTCTGCGGCTGCGCCTCCAGACGGGCCGGCAGTCTCAGCGCCTGAGTCGTTCCGTCAGCCGCCGTGTAAGTCCAATCCTCGTCGATATACCGACACCCTTCGGTATTGACCGGCAGCGTATACCGCCAAGCCATTGCCGCACACACTGCCACAAATACCACCACAGCTGCCATCAGCGCCAAAAATCCCCGCTCCAGCCTCAATCGTTTCATCCACCCACCCGCCTTTGGTCATTTTGTTCTATTATACCGCACATGGCACAGCCCTGACAATAAAAAAGAACAGCAGCCCACCAACAGCAAAAAGGACCAGCCTAGGCCAGCCCTTTTTCCCTATTTTTTAAGCGAACAATAGATTGGCCAGTGGTATCCCTAGTATGATCACTAGAAGCAAGTTCAGCACCGCGTGCATCCAGCCGTTGGTATAGGCATCTTTCGTGCTCATATACTCATGTCCAAAGATAAACGCTGCGTTGGCGCTGGCCGCAGGTGTTGCAATTGCTGTGCACATGGCAAAGCAGCAGACCAGAAAACAGGTATAAGGATTGCCGCCCAGCTGCAGACAAATCGGACAAAGCAGCGGAATAAAGATGAAGTTCAGCACCAAATTATGCAGAAACTGCGTAGCCAATCCCAAAACGACAGCGCAGACAGCAATGAAGACATTGGGACTCAGCCCGCTGAAAATGGGCACTACAAACTGCGTAAAGGTGCTGATGACCCCGCAGGCCTCATCCTCCAAAGCCGTTGCCAGCGGTGTCGTAGCAATGACCATCCAAATAACAGTCCAATTGATACCGCTGCTGCACGCTTTGGCTAGATCGACGAAACTTTCGCCCTGCTTTGTTTGACGGATCGCCATGATCGAAAGCAAAATGATCAATACACCAGGCAGACCCAATCGATTGAGCAGCTTCACCATAGCCCAGCTGTTTGGCAGGAACGACGGAATAAACATGACCACGATGAACACCAGTAAAATGATCAGACCAAATTTTTGATCGCTGGTCATAACTTGCTTTTCTTTTTCAAAGAATCCGCTCTTTTCCTCCAGCTTAGACACATCGAGACGGAGGATAAAACGCGCTATGAAGAGTAACAGCAGGATATAGATATTCTGCAAGATCAGATGCCAGAGTGTAAAGGGCAGATACGGCACCATCAGCCCTGTTCCTTTAGTGAAGAGCCCCGTATAGAGGATCGCCATTTCTTTGAAGGGAAAAGTCTGTGCGCTGACTATGAAAATGACCAAAATCGCCGGTATCATAAATGACATAAAACCATCGCCTTTTTTGTACCCTACAGA
>CABVBB010000278.1 GCA_902496505.1 uncultured Peptococcaceae bacterium | reverse complement strand
CGTCCCGTGCAGGGCAAAGAGGAGGGCGGGCAGGTGCCGGAACGCAGGCGGCCCGCCAAAGCATCAGCCCTTCACCGCACCTGCGGTGATGCCGGAGACGAAGAATTTACTGGTAAAACTGTAGAAGATGATCATGGGGATGAGCGAGATGGCCGTGCCGGCGAGCATCATATCATAAGCGCCCGCGCCGCCGCCGCTGCTTTTCAGCGAGACCACGCCCACCGTAAGCGTCTTGAGCTCATCGTTGCTGAGCGTAAACACCATGGGCATCAGATAATCGTTCCAAACCGTTTTGAAGGTGAGCAGAGCCACCGTGGCCAGGATGGGTTTGCACAGGGGCAGGATCACGCGCACAAAGGTGCCGAAGAAGCCGCATCCGTCGATGCGCGCCGCCTCATCCAACTCCTTGGGCAGGCCCTTTACGTAACCCATCACCAAGTAGATATTGGCTACGTTGATGGAGAATACGTAAATGACGATCAGCCCCCACAGGCTGGTGTTCAAATGGAGCGTTTTAGAAAGCGAGAAAATGGGAAAAATGGTGATGGCGCCTGTGGCCAGGAACATCGTGGCCAAAAACATGCTCATGAGGAGTTTTTTACCCGGGAAATTGCCGCGCGCGAACACGTAGCCCGCCATGGACGTGAGGATGACCGCACCGGCGATGGCGCACAGGGTGACGTAAATGCTGTTGAAACTGTACCGGGCGAAGTTGGCCGTCGCCCACGCCTTCACATAATTTTCCGGATGCCAGGTGGCCGGGATCACCCCGCCCACACCGGTGATGAAGTCCATATTGGATTTGAACGAGCCCATGATGGCATAAAAAATGGGAAACAGGCTGATCAGGCAGCACAGAATGAGGAAAATGTAAGACGCCAGGTTGAACAATTTGGTGCCGGCCGTTTTTTCGCCGGGCTTTTTACTGCGGCTCATAACGCGCGCTCCTTTCTAGGCAATGTCGTCCATTTTTTTGGACGCGATCAGATAGAACACAGTGACCACGCCGATGATCAGCGATGCCACCACGCCCAGCGCGCTGCCGTAGCCCACCTGTGAGATCACGTTCTGCGCATAGGAGGACGGGAAGAAGTAGGAATAGATCTTCGTCATCATCACTTCCGTGGTGCCGGAAGGGCCGCCGTTGGTCAGCACTTTCATCAAATCGAAGATCTGCATACTGCCGATGATGGCCAGCATCAAAATCATTTGGAACATGCGCGCCAGCAGCGGCAGCGTGATGTAGCGGAAGCGCTTCCAGCCAACGGCGCCGTCCAGATCACCGCTTTCATACACATCCTCGGGGATGCCCTGCAGCCCGGCCAGAAACAGGATCGTATTGATGCCGATGCTCTGCCAAGTGGAGACGACGATACACACGATCATGGCGGCGGGCGAAGTGCCCAGCCAGTCAATGGGGGCATCGATCCAGTTCAGCCCCAACAAGGTGTTGTTCAAAAAGCCGTTGTAGGCCGCAAACAGCAGCGAGAACACCACCGCCATGACGGCCGTACTGGTGACGTTGGGCAAAAACAGCACGCCGCGGAAGAAATTTGAGGCGCGCAGCTTCCTGTTCAGCATGACCGCCAGTAAAAGCGCGAGGGGCATTTCGATCAGCAGCTTGCCGATGGCGAACACAAACGTGTTGAGCACGGCCCGCCACCAGCCCGGGTCGCGCGTGAACAGACGGATAAAGTTTTCCAGCCCGATGAACTCGGGCGTGGTGATGCCGTCGTACTTAAAAAACGACAGGCTGATGACCCACAGATTGGGGTACAGCGTCAGGGCTACAAAGCCCACCAGAACGGGCAGCAGCATCAGGTATGCGGCTTTGTTGCGCACGATCCGATGCCACAGCGAATCTTTTTGTTTTTTTATTGCAATATTCCCATCCAATTCTTACACCGCCTTCTCTTTCAGTGCCAAGACGCGCAAAGAAGCGTCCACGGCACCGAGTAAACGTTTACTCTTCATTGTTTCCAGTATATCACGTCCGCTGCCCTATTTCAAGAAAACTGTTTATGAAAATTCTTTATCGGCTAATTTTCGGTGAAACGCCCAGATATTGTCCGATTTTTTTGCGCGGAATGACGAGAGCGCCCACCCCAATTTTGCAGGCAGCAAGGCTGGCTTTCTGGTTTTTTATTACAATTTTGAGTAAAGGATTTCTCTTATCTTTACCTTACAGCCTTTGCGCAAAGCCTTCCATTTTGGCTTCTGTGACCATCGATCTGTCCCCTGGAAAGCCATTGCATTGCTTTTGCGGCGGAGTGTCCCCACCTGCACGGCGGCCAGGCCGTGGAGATGGAAGTCAAGAAAACGCTCCAGCGAAGAATGATCGCTGGAGCGTTTTTTTGGTCATTGTCTCAATCATGTGGCGTTCAGCTGTTTTTCACACAATCCTTTTATCCGCACGATATCATACACAATTGCTTCAAAATCAGCAATAGGCGCAAGTCGTATTCCCGCATGCATCAACACATCCCCCATAAAATGCCCGAGCAGTGTTCCATCCGGTTTTTTCACCTCATAAAAAGTCTCAGGATCAAGCCCATCCAGCTTTACAAATGCTCGCGCCTGCGCCCTGTGCAGCTGCCACACGGCTGTGAATACCGCTTTGGTTCGATCGGCGCTTACAAACATCCAGGCACAATATGGCATGGTGAAAGGATCTGCCAGGCGGTAAAAATCACCCTTCATGACCAGAGGCTGCAGCATATGATACCGGGCCGTCTGCTGGGCAATGGCGCGGCGCTCGTTTTCTGGCAATTTGCGCGGATCCAGTTCATAGCCATATGTCGCGCTCATTGCCACTGCACAGCGTGTTTCCATCGGTGTACTGCGCCCCGTCTGGTGGTTCGGACATGCGGACACATGGGCCGTCATTGCCTGCGGAGGATAAATGAGCGAAGTTCCATATTGAATTCGCAGCCGCTCAACAGCCTCTGAATCATCACTCGCCCAAAATTGCGGGCAGTAGTACAGCATTCCCATATCAAAACGTCCGCCCCCGCCAGAGCAGCCTTCAATCAAAACTTCTGGGAAATGCTCATTCAAACTTTTCAGCAGACGGTACAGCTGAAGGATATACCTGTGGAACAGCTCTGGCTGACGCTCGGGCGGAAGGGCCGACGAATAAGCATCCGTCATGTGGCGGTTCATATCCCATTTGATATAGGAAATTTTGTTCTCGGCCAAAATTGCGAACAGCCTCTGCTCCAGATACTGGTATACTTCCTCGCGGGTGATATCCAATACCAGCTGGTTTCTGCCCCGACAGAAAGGCCGTCCCTCCTTATGAATCGGCCAATCTGGGTGTTTGCGATAAAGTGCGCTGTCTTCACTGATCATCTCCGGTTCGAACCAAAGGCCAAATGACATCCCCTGCTGCTCACACGCCTCGATTAAAGGCGTCAGCCCATGAGGCAGCTTCTGCTTCGCAACAAACCAGTCCCCCAAAGACGTTGCATCGTTGTCCCGACAGACAGCGTCGTTGCCGAACCAGCCGTCGTCCAATACAAATGTGTCGATTCCCAATCCTTTGCAGTTGTGAATGATATCAAGGATCTTCTTCTCGTCAAAGTCGAAATAGGTTCCCTCCCAGTTGTTGATCACAATGGGCCGTGGGCGCTCCCGCCAGGGAGAGTGACCTAAATTGTGTTTGATGATCTGATGGAAATTACGCGATAAGGCATTCAACCCATTGGAAGTATAGGACAAAACTGCCTGTGGTGTAACAAATGACGCGCCGGGCTCCAGGGTCCATCTAAAATCATCCGGATGAATGCCAATCTGCATGCGGGTACGGCTATAGCCGTCTACTTCCGCACGTGCAATGAAGTTCCCACTGTAAATCAGCGCCATGCCATATGCCTCACCTGCGCGCTCCGTTGTGGCCGGTGTGGTAAGGATCAAAAACGGATTATGGTTGTGGCTGGACGCGCCTCGCCGGCTTCCTATCGACTGTACACCGTGATGCAGGTGTTGGCGACAGATTTGGTTCTCTTCCAAATGATACCCATAACTTGTTATCATGTCATAATCAGCAGTAGGCAGGTCAAGTGACGCGCTCAAAGCACGCGTTATTCTCACAGGCTTTTTCGTTGTGTTTTCGATGCGCGCATGTCGTGTGATAATATCATTTTTTTCAAACAAACCATAATACAGGTGAACAAGCAGACCTGTATACCGATCCTCCAGG
>CABVBB010000277.1 GCA_902496505.1 uncultured Peptococcaceae bacterium | reverse complement strand
GGCATAAAAAAGCGGCTCGCCCTCCTCCCCAGTGAAGGTCGTGATATCCCCATTCATCGGACGCCCCCAGAGATATTTATCCGCCGTAAACGGCTGCGCTAATAATCTGCTGCCATACTGATGACCATCGACTGCAATGATGCTGCCCTTGGCCTGACTGCCAAAGGCAGCCTGCGCCACGCCCGTCACCACCAGCGGATAGATCACACCACAGAGGATCGTCAGTATGGCGAAAAAAGCCGTCGTCTTCATGACGAGTTTTCCCATCATTTTCATTGTTCTCCCACCTTTACTAAGCTACCAATCTGAAAGCAACTAACAGTACATCGATCACCTTGATGGCGATAAAAGGTGCTATGATCCCGCCTAAGCCATACACCAGCAAATTGAAGCGCAAAAGTTTGGCTGCTGGGACTTCCCGATATTTCACGCCTTTGAGCGCCAAGGGGATCAAGGCGACGATGACCAGCGCATTATAGATGATGGCTGACAAAATGGCACTGGTACCGCTGTGCAGCCCCATGATATTGAGCGCGGCCAAGCCTGGATAAAGCCCTAAGAAAAGCGCGGGCACGATGGCAAAATATTTGGCCACATCATTGGCGATACTGAAAGTCGTCAGAGCACCGCGAGTCATCAAAAGCTGCTTGCCGATCTGCACGATATCGATGAGCTTGGTCGGCGAGGAGTCCAGATCGACCATATTGCCCGCCTCTTTGGCTGCCTGTGTGCCGGTATTCATTGCCACCGCCACATCGGCCTGCGCCAACGCCGGCGCATCGTTGGTCCCGTCGCCGGTCATCGCTACCAGATGCCCCTCGCTCTGATACTTGCGGATCATCGCCAGCTTGGCTTCCGGTGTTGCTTCCGCCAGAAAATCATCCACTCCGGCTTCAGCGGCGATCGCTGCAGCAGTCATGGGATTGTCGCCGGTGATCATGATGGTCTTGATGCCCATTTTACGCAGGTCAGCAAATTTTTCTTTGACGCCGTGCTTGATGATATCCTTGAGATAAATGACGCCTAAGATCTGCCCATTGCGCGCCACGACTAACGGCGTGCCGCCCTCTTTAGCCACGCGCTCCACGGCCTCCTGGCACTGAGCGCTCATTTGACCGCCCTGCTGCCGCACATACTGCATAACGGCATCCGCCGCGCCTTTGCGGATCTCCACGCCATTTTCCAGATCCACGCCGCTCATACGCGTCTGCGCGGTAAAGGGCACGAACTGCGCTTCCAACTCGTTCAGCTGTCTTTCGCGGATATTGAATTGTTCCTTGGCCAAGACAACGATGCTGCGTCCCTCTGGCGTTTCGTCAGCCAAGGAGGCCAGCTGAGCTGCGTCGGCCAATTCTTTGTCCGATGCGCCGTCCACGGGAATAAATTGGTGCGCCTGGCGATTGCCCAAAGTAATGGTACCGGTCTTATCCAAGAGCAGCACATCCACATCGCCCGCCGCCTCGATGGCACGGCCGCTCATGGCCAGCACATTGGCTTGGTTCAAGCGGCTCATGCCAGCGATGCCGATAGAGGAAAGCAGTGCGCCGATAGTCGTCGGTGCTAAGCAGACCAAGAGCGCCACCAGCGCCGTCATAGACAATGTATTGGCTATCCCCGCCTGCTTGGCAGAAAAATCTGCGTAGCAGTAGAGGGCCAGCGTGACCAGGACAAAGATGATCGTAAGCGCTACCAAAAAAATTTGCAGTGCGATCTCATTAGGCGTTTTTTTGCGGGCCGCTCCTTCGACCATAGCGATCATTTTATCCAAGAAACTTTTGCCCTGCTCACTGGTCACCTGGATGACCAGCCAATCAGAGAGCACCAGCGTGCCGCCGGTCACCGCACTGCGGTCGCCGCCGCTTTCACGGATGACTGGCGCTGATTCACCGGTGATGGCGCTCTCATCCACAGAGGCCGCCCCCTCAATGACCTCACCGTCAGCAGGGATCTGCTCGCCCGCCTTCACGAGAATGATGTCATATTTTTTCAGCATAGACGATTTGATATCCGTCACCTGGTCTTTGTTCTTGGCATTTTCCAAAAGATGCGCTGTCACATCTTTTTTAGAAGCCCGCAGGGTATCTGCCTGCGCTTTGCCCCGTCCTTCAGCGATGGCCTCGGCAAAATTAGCAAACCATACGGTCAGCCAAAGGATCACCGCCACGCTGATGACAAAGCCCGTGCTGGCATTGGCATCCTGATAGCCCCCCAAGGATAAGACGGCCAGCAGTGTTGTCAAGGCCGCACAAATGTAGACCAAAAACATCACGGGATTTTCCGCCTGGCTTCTGGGCGCAAATTTGCGAAAAGCATCCTTTACAGCGCGGGCTGTCATCGATCTCTGATTGGTATTCTCTCGTTTTGTCATAGCTTGCTCACTCCTAACCGATCATTTGAAAGAACTCCGCCAGCGGCCCCAAAGCCAAAGCCGGGAAGAAGCTCAAAGCGCCCACTAAAAGGACAACGAAGATCAACATAAAGACGAACAGCGGCGTATGGGTAGGCAGCGTGCCTGCACCAGCAGCCAAACGTTTCTTTTGCACCAGACTGCCCGCGATGGCCAGTATGCTCAGCATAGGCACAAAGCGGACAAAAAGCATCACCAAGCCGATAGAGATATTGAAAAACGGTGTGTTGGCATTAAATCCGGCAAAGGCTGAACCATTATTGCCGCCGGCCGAAGAGTACGTGTACAAGATCTCTGCCAGACCGTGCGCGCCAGGATTATTCAGGCTGACTGCCGTCACAGGCAGTATGGCCGCCAACCCGCTGCCGATCAAGATCGCTACCGGCGTTGCCAAGCAAACGATGACCGCCATTTTCATTTCAAAAGGCTCGATCTTTTTGCCCAGATATTCCGGCGTCCGCCCGACCAGCAATCCGGAGATAAAGACGGCCAGGATCGCAAAGGACAGCATGCCATACAGCCCGCAGCCGACTCCGCCGAAGACCACTTCGCCCAGCTGCATCAAGAGCATGGGGATCGCTCCGCCCAGCGGCGTAAAGCTGTCGTGCATGGCATTGACCGAACCATTGGAAGCTGCTGTAGTAAAGGTCGCCCACGTCACAGAGGCCGGTATGCCAAAGCGTACTTCTTTGCCCTCCATATTGCCGCCAGGCTGATCAAGGGTAGTGATATCCACAGCCCCGCTCTGCATCAGCTGCGGCGTAGCCTGCGTTTCACTTAAGGCTGTACCGGTCAGTGCCAGCACCAGCAGGATGAACATCGCCGCAAAGATCGCCCGTCCCTGCCGCTTATCCTTGACATTGCGGCCAAAGGTAAAACACAGTGCTGCGGGGATCAATAGTATCGAGATCATTTCCAGCAGATTCGAAACGATCGTCGGATTTTCAAAAGGATGGGCTGAGTTGACGCCGAAAAAGCCGCCGCCATTGGTGCCTAATTGCTTGATGGCGATCTGACTGGCCGCCGGCCCCAATGGCACCACCTCCTGCGTGACCACTGTACCGTCATCGGCCACATACGGTTCCAATAATTCCACCTCATCATAAGCCGCAAAAGTCTGCGGCACACCTTGCGAAGCTATACCGACAGCCAGAACGATAGATAACGGCAGCAAAATATACAAAATGATGCGCGTCATATCTGCCCAGAAGCTGCCCAAACCCTTTTCCTGCACCTTGACGAATGCGCGGATCAAGGCGAATAAGACCGCGATGCCGCAGGCCGCGGAAACAAAATTCTGCACTGTCAGCCCCAACATTTGCGTCAAATAGCTCAAGCTGCTCTCACCGGCATACGCCTGCCAGTTGGTATTGGTCACAAAGCTCGCGGCAGTGTTGAAAGCCAGATGCCAAGAATTGCCCGCAAGTCCTTCTGGATCAAGCGGCAAAAAGCCCTGCCCAAGCAGCAGTAAAAAGAGAAAGACAAATCCGATGCCATTAAAAAGCACTACGCACAAGGCATATTTTTTCCAAGGCATTTCTTCCTGAGCATCGATATGGAGCAGACGATAAATGCCCCGCTCCACCGGTGCCAAAACCGGCGTCAGCCAGACCCGTTCACCGTTCATCACCTTGCCGATATAGCTGCCCAAAGGGATCGCCAAGGCTACCAGCACAGCCAAATAAATGATATACTGCAGCACACTGCTCATGACATATCCCCCCTCCATAATTGATACAGCAGATAACACAAATAGCCAACTGCTGCTGATCCTATAATGATCATGATCGCCGTAT
>CABVBB010000276.1 GCA_902496505.1 uncultured Peptococcaceae bacterium | reverse complement strand
ACCGAGAGGGCTTTTTCACTCTCGCCGCGGTTGATGGCCAGGACGCGGTGCGGCGGCACCTTGCTCACCGGCTCTTCGTAGGCATAATACATTTCGTAGGGCGTCACTGCCTGCTCGTCCACAGCCTTGCTGACGATCCTGCCGTCTTTCCAGGTCAGATTGCGGCAGATCTTGCGAATGTCGGCATCATCGGCGATGATCTCTGCAATGATGTCCCTCGCGCCGCTAAGGGCGTCGTCCACGCTTTCCACGCCCAATTCGGCATTGAGGTAATCCTTGGCCAAAAGCTCCGGCCGGGTACGATCGGCCGCGTCCAGGATAGATAAAGCCAGCGGCTCCAAGCCTTTTTCCTTGGCCACAGAGGCGCGGGTCTTGCGTTTCTGCCGATAGGGCAGGTAAAGGTCCTCCACCTCCTGCAAGACATTGGCTGCCATGATCTGCGCGCGTAGCTCGTCGGTCAATTTGCCCTGCTCGTCGATGGACTGGAGGATCTCCTCCTTGCGCTTAGAGAGATTGCGCAGATAGCCCAGCCGCTCGACCAGCGTCCGCAGCACTGTCTCGTCCATTTCGCCGGTGACTTCCTTGCGGTAGCGGGCGATAAAGGGAATGGTGTTGCCCTCATCGATGAGCGCGATCGTTGCCGCCAGCTTGCCCTTGGGCCATTTCAGCTCCTTGGCCAGTATATCCAGATGCTCTGTCATCAAGGTCACTCCTTCTGTCTGTCTTATTTTGGTCAGAAAAAAGCAGTCCCTGACACAGGAGACCCACACTGATGGTGGATCTCCTGCGCTGCGAACTGCGCGTATTACTGGATCTTTTCTTGACATCTTTTAGGTATATCGATCAGCCCAACACTGATCAAAAGTGCTTTATCCACCTGCTCCATGATCTTGGCGTCCAGCGTGCATATTTTCTCTTTCAGCCGCTGTTTGTCAATGGTGCGCACCTGTTCTACCAGGATCACAGAGTTTTTTGATAAACCATTCTGCTTGCCGACGATCTCGACATGAGTCGGCAGCTTGGCTTTGCAGATCTGTCCAGTGATAGCCGCCACGATGGTGGTCGGGCTGTGCTGGTTGCCGACGTCGTTTTGAATGATCAGGACAGGCCGCACGCCGCCCTGCTCAGAACCGACGACCGGACTGAGATCAGCAAAGTATATCTCCCCTCTTTTAACACTTGTCATGATCAACACTCCATATCATCGGGCAATCGCGCCCATTCAAACCCCAGACGCGAACCGGTCTGTGCTATATCTCTTCATCATAAATGCGCGGCACGCGGGCAGCGACCTTGCACACCAATTCATAGGTGATCGTGCCCAAAGTATTGGCCATCTCTTCCCAAGTGACCTCAGCATCTCCGTTTTGACCGATAAGCGTCACTTGATCGCCCACTTGGATATCGGTGCCGGTGGCGTCCACCATGAACTGATCCATGCAGACTTTGCCCACGACCGGCAGGAGATGCCCCTTGTAGGCCACAACGCCTTTGTTGGACAGATGGCGGTCATAGCCGTCAGCATAGCCTACCGGCACCGTAGCCACCTTGGTCAGGCCTTTCGTCTGATAGGTGCCGCCATATCCCACCAAGGTATCAGCGGGCAGTTCCTGCACGCGGGAGACTTCGGCCTGCCAAGTCATCGTCGGGCGCAGATCGATATTTTCCTTGACCACTTCGTCAGAGGGATAGAGACCGTAAATGATGATCCCTGCTCTGACCATATCCAGATGGGTCTCGGGCAGATCGATGATCGCGGCGCTGTTGGCGATATGACGGATCGGGAACTGATAGCCGCATGCCTCTTCTATCTTATGAATAAATTGCTGAAATGTTTCAAACTGCTTCTGGGCATACCATTTATCGCTTTCGTCCGCTTTGGAGAAATGGCTGAAGATCCCTTCGGCTTCCAGATGCGGAAGCGCCAGGATGGCGCAGGCTTGACGGACGCCTTCCTCGCTGGGGACGATGC
Organism: uncultured Peptococcaceae bacterium; assembly: GCA_902496505.1. Taxonomy (GTDB): domain Bacteria; phylum Bacillota; class Peptococcia; order Peptococcales; family Peptococcaceae; genus CABVBB01. The sequence continues at coordinate 2,236 of CABVBB010000276.1, read as the reverse complement.
CGATACGGGACATGCCTGTATCCACTTTGATATGTATCTTGGCTTTTTTGCCCAGACGCTCGGCTGTTTGGTTGAGGGCTTTGGCTTCTTCGACGTTATAAATGGCAGTGGTGATATCGTTCGTGATCAGGGTTTCGTAGGCGCGCTCCGGCGTCCAGCCCAAGATGAGGATAGGGCAGTCGAGGCCGCCTTCTCTGAGCACCAAGGCTTCGCTGAGCATACTGACGGCCAAGCGGTCTGCACCGGCAGCCAAAGCAGCCTTGGAGACCTCTACTGCGCCATGGCCGTAGCCATTGGCCTTGACCACCGCAGTGACCAGGCGGTCAGGCCCGGCCAGGCGGCGGATCTCGCGGATATTATGCTTGATGTTTTCCAGTGACACTTCAACCCATGCTGGTCTAAGATTCATGACAATACACCTCGAATGATATTTGTAATGGCCTCCATGAGGTCACCGGATCTGCTGCTCACTGCCCCGACGGTCTCCTGCAAGAGGACACCGGCTTGTCCATGCAGGTTGACAGCCGCCGTGCAGACTTCGGATGGCGTGTAGCCCTGCGCCGCCAAAGCGCCCAGGATGCCGCTGAGGACATCGCCGCTGCCAGCCATCGCCAAGGCTGGCGAGTCGATCTCGTTGACCCACAGCTCGCCTTCTGGAGACGCTATCACGGTATACGCACCTTTGAGCACGACCCACACGCCGTGGGCCCGGGCAAAATCCTGCGCGACCGTCAAGCGGCTGCTCTGGATCTGGGCGGTGGTCATGCCGGTCAGGCGGGCCATCTCGCCGGGATGGGGCGTGATGATGACAGGCTGGGAGGCTTTGTCCAGGATATCCAGATGCCCCGCCAAGAGATTGAGCCCGTCGGCATCGATCACCAGCGGACAGGTGACGCTCTGCACGATCTCGGCCAAAAGCTCTGTCATGCCGGGCTGATGCCCCAGACCAGGACCGATGACTACGGCGTCTTTGTCCTTCAGCAGGGCCAAAAGCTGCGGCATGCCCTCAGCGTGGAGGAAGCCCGTCCCAGCGTCCGGCAACGGATGGACCATGACTTCCGGCGCCTGCACAGCCACCGGCAGGTAGATCTTTTCGGGCACAGCGCAGGTGAGCACACCTGCACCTGCACGCAGAGCGCCGTTATTGGCAAGCGCGATGCCGCCGCTCATGCCCAGTGAACCGCCGATGGTCAGCAAATGGCCGTAACGGCCCTTGTGGCTGTCACGCTCGCGGAGACGGAGCACGCTCTCCAGATAGTGCGCATCCAGAAGCGTACAGCCCACGGCTTCTGCGTCCACCACTGCCTGCGGAATGCCGATATCCGCAACGATCACTTCTCCTGCAGCGGAGAGACCGTCATTGAGCAGCAGTCCGCGCTTGGGCAGAGCCAAGGTCACAGTGAGGTCGGCTTTGAGCACGCTGCCCCAGATCTCGCCAGTGTCGGCGTTGAGCCCGGTAGGCAGATCGACCGCCACCTTGACGCAGCTGCGTTTATTGATAATGCCCAGCACCTGCGCCACCATGTCCGATACTGGACGGTTGACACCGGTGCCTAAAATGGCATCGATCACGATATCCGTATAATTGAGTGTCGCTTTGAAAAGATGCAGACTGTTCTCATTATCGATGCGATACAGCTTGACCGCCATCTTTTCCAAGATTGCCAGATTGACGCGGGCACTCTCCGTATGATCCCGTTCCGTCAGCAAAAAGACCTTGACTGCCACGCCCATATTATAGAGATGCCGGGCGATCACCAGACCGTCGCCGCCGTTATTGCCGGAACCAGCCACGATGGTCACATTCATCTTGGTCAAGTCGGGAAATTTATCTTTCAAAACGCCAACAACAGCCAACCCGGCATTTTCCATCAAGATCAGCTCTGGGATCTGCCATTCGTGGATGGCGCGGCTGTCGATCGCTTTCATTTGTGCTGCTGTGACCAGCTTCATCATCTTTCTCCCTCCAATATCACAACTGCCGAGGCATATTCTTTGGTGTGGCTCAGGCTGACCGCCGTGTGGGTCACGCCCATTTCCTGCGCCAGTGCTTGGGCTCGGCCGGAAAGGACGAGCTCCGGCTGACCCGAGGCCTGACAACGGATCTCCATATCCAGCCAGCGGATCGGCCCGATGCCTGTGCCCAGGGCCTTGCTGCACGCTTCCTTGGCCGCAAAGCGAACGGCGGCCGAGGCGGCGGGCATGCCTTTTTGCTGGCAGTACGCCCATTCCGCTT
>CABVBB010000275.1 GCA_902496505.1 uncultured Peptococcaceae bacterium | reverse complement strand
GGTTTGGAAAATGACAGTGACCGTACCTCTTTCCCGGTCAAAATCCGAAATCGTCAGCGGAATACGCTCTCCATCCTCAGTGACACGCAGAATGATGAACTGCCCTGGCTCTGCATGTCTGGCTACAAAGGGAGCTGCAATTTCAATACGCGTGGTTTTGAAATTCAACTCTTCCCGTTTTAAAATTTCGTACATAACTCCATCTCCTATCTTTTCAGATATAAAGTTTTTTATAAATCATCGCATCAGCTGAAACGCCGATACTGGCTTGCCAAATAGTTGAGCTGCCCTATTTGTCTGTATCTTCTTGATGCTTTCATTATAATACTTTGACGTTCGAAATTGTAGTCAGCTATTTTCAATGGAAGCCATAAGTCGGCAAACACCGTAAATCACAATCATTAGCCTTTTTTTGCAAACGCTGCAAGCCGCCATTTTGGGCACTTAAGACCGGGGAGGACTTTCAATCTCCTCCAAAAGAGACAATTTATACTGATCAATGTTCGCCCACTAACGGACATTGCTGCCAAAATTTTTTTCTGCTTCCAAGCGGCAGGCGGTGCCAAATGAAAAAAAGCGCAAAGCAGGCCGTCAGAAAAGCGCGCCCGGCTTGGACGCCCGGCTTTTCTGACGGCCTCTCGCTCTCACTTGATCAAGCATCTATCCGTTAATATTCATCATAGACAAACTCATATTCTTCCTCGCCGTCCCCGTCGTTTCGGTAGACCAGGCCGCTGCCGTGACAATGGCTGCAGATCCTGCGGCCGCTCCCATGACAGATCACACAAGTCTCCTTTTCCGAACAAACGCAGGGGATGGTCCCCGTTCCCTGACACACTTCACAATTCACCCACTGACCCATTGCTCCACTCCCTTTTATCCTTGAGTGCTACGATGCTCCAGACATAGTATATGCCTGGAGGCGGGCGCTTTATGCAAATCAGGCAGCAGGCTCTAGGAGGGATGAACTGAGTTTCAGCCAGCGGGCCAGGATGACCGCCGCCTCAGCGCGGGTCACAGCGGAGCGGGGCGAAAAATGATTTTTGTCGGTGCCCTTCATCAAGCCCAGCGCGGCCACCTGCTGGACGCTTTCCAGCGCCCAGGGACTCACAGCCGCCAGATCGTCAAAGAGCACATAGCCTCTGGGCGTATCCTCTCTGAGCAGCGCGCTGAGCATAGCGGCCAGCTGTTCGCGGCTGACGGCTTCTTTGGGGGCGAAGCGGCCTTCCGCTCAGCCGCCCAAGCCACAGCCGGACCATACCAATCTTCCGGCGATACATCATCAAAGACCTGCTTGCCTTGGTAGGGATAGAGGTTGACTTGCAGCATGCGGCTGAGCAAGACCACTGCCGACGCTCGGTCCAACGACTGCTCCGGCTGAAAGATCATCGGCTCCGTTCCTGCAAACAAGCCCTGTTTTACGGCCTGCTCGATATCCTTCTGCGCCCAATGGCCCTGGATATCGAGGAAACGAGTGGCTGCGCCTTTGCTGTAGCCCCAGTTGCTGCCGAGGGTCTGAGCCAAATTTTTGACGGCCTCTGGGCGAAAAATATCGGTCAGACCGCTGGCTTTGAGCGCTTCCCGATAGGTCGGCCATTCTCCTTGTGCTACCAGCTCAAGATACATCCGCACGGCCTTATCTTCGTCCCGCTTGGCGGTGCTCCACAATTCCAGCGCGGTGGTCATGGACACGGCGTAGCTGAAATAGTATAGCGGCGCGTGGTACGTATTGGGCACGGCTACCCAGCTGCCGTCACTTTCACCAAGCGGCTGCACCCGATACTTGGCCTTGAGACGGCTGTAGAGCGCGTTCATCTCCGCCAGGGTCATGTCCGGCTGGGCATAGACCGCCTGCTGGAATTCATCCTCCAGACAGCCCTGGATCATAGTGTCCAAGCTGGTGATCAAATGATACAGCGCCGCTGCCCGCCCCTCCTGCTTGCCCCACAGCTGGTCATACTGAGCGCAGACGAGCATCTCCAGCCCCTGCGAATGGACCTCCGCCAGATCATAATTTAGGGGCAGCAGCCAATCGGTGTAGTCCTCGGCATTTTGATAAAAACTGTTGAAATGGCCGAATTCATGGACGAGGTTGATCCAGTCATACGTGCCGCCGGTCTGCTTGAGCTGCATGAACGGCGCGCCGTATTCCGGCAGAAAGGTGGTGTAGGAGATCGGGAACCGCTCCTCCTCCTGACCGATATCGTAAAGCTCGTGGCGCATCATGTAGCTGTAGGCCGCCGTCAATTCCGGCGCCAGCTGCGGCAATTCTTCCGCCAAAAGCGAGAGCGTGCCCTCGGCCGAGAGATCTATCTCCGGCATGAATTGGCCTACGCCCTCCTGCCAGCTTTCCAGCATGATCTCCAATAGTGGCACGATATACTCTGCTGTCTGCTCATGGATGAGATGCGCCTGAGCAGCCGTATAATTGCGGCCGTAAAGTTCCTTATAGGCATAATCGGTATAATTGGCATAGCCGTGCAGCTTGGCCATCTCCGTGCGCACCTGCACCAATTCCAAAAAGATGGGGCCCAGCCGCTCATTCGCCTGCCCAAAAGCCAGCTGCAGATACTCAGCCTGCTGGTCAGGCGCCAGCTCCACCGAATAGGGATTGACCGTATCGATCCACTGCCCGTCATAACGCAAATCGAACGCCGTTTGGTAGGCCTGATCGTATTGGCCAAGGAGCGCTTGTTCCTCAGCCGTGGGGATCTTCTGCGCTAAGATGCGCGCACATCGCTCTTCGCCCCAAGCCAGCCGCACGCGCTCCGCACAAGGCGAAGCCAAGAGGACCTGCGCCGTCTGCACCAAAAGCGTCCGCGCCTGCTGCTGAGCAGCCTGCTCCTTTTGCAGCATCTTGACCCAGTAAGCATCATTCATGTCCCGCCGATAATTGATGCCCGCCAGCGCCGCTGTGGTGACGCTCTCCCGATAGAGCCGCTCCAGACCGCCGAAACCGGTGAGCACGGCATTGGCATTGATGGCTTCAGCGCTGATGGCCTGCAAAGTCTCTGCCCGCTGGGTAAAATCCGCCAGATCAAAAGCCGTGAAGGTCATTTCGTCAAAGTCTGTTTCTGCACGGCTGTCTGCCCAAGCCACGGGCACGGCCAGCAGCTCGAGCACCAGGACCGCCAGCACCAAACAAGCGGTCCACCGTCTGCGCCAAAGGGTCATGACCGCTCACCGCCGAGCACCTGGGCGCCCCGCGCCAGATACTGCGACCGTTCGCTATCCGGCACCAGCGCGCCGCCGGTAGCCCAGACGATCTGCACAGCCTCATCCAGCGCCAGACCCTGCGCTGCCAGATAACGGCTGCCCTCCGACGCCAGCCGCACCGCACCGTCAAAGCCTGCACAGGCCGACGGCTCCAGAAAGATCCCTTCACTGTCATACAGACCCTTCATAGCGGCAAAGAGCGATTCATCCGCCACGGTGAAAATACCGCTCAGTCTGCTCCGCATCATTTGGCTGACCAAAGGCGACGGCCGCCCCACTGCCAGGCCATCGGCCGCTGTCTGCCCCGAAAGGCCGATATCAGTCACAGCAATGCGTTCATACTGGCCGCTGGCCATGCCCAGCAGCATGCAGGGACACTGCGTCGGCTCTACAAAGAAACAATGCACTGCCTCGCCATAGATCTGCTTGAGGCCAAAAGTGATGCCGCCCGGCGCACCGCCCACGCCGCAGGGCAGATAGACCACCAGCGGGTGCTCACGGTCGATCACGATGCCCTTGTCCGCCAGCTGCTTAGCCAGCCGCGCTGCTGCTGTGGCATAGCCCAAAAACAGCGCCTTAGACTGTTCATCATCCACAAAATGGCTGTGCGGGTCAGCCTGCGCCAATGCTCGGCCCTCAGCCACCGCTTTGCCGTAATCGCCGTCATACTCCCGCACGATGACGCCCCGCTCCCTGAGCAGCGCTTTTTTCCACGCCTTTGCGTCTGATGACATATGCACCACTGCCTGATAGCCTAAAGCCTGTGCGATCAGACCGATGGACAACCCCAAATTGCCTGTGGAACCCACCTGGATGGTGTATCCGCGGAAAAAATCCCGTTTCTCCAACAGCACGCGGTGATCCGACTCCCGCGTGATCAGTCCTGTCTGCACGGCCAGCTGCTCCGTGTGCGCCAGCACCTCAAAGATACCGCCCCGCGCCTTGATCGAGCCTGCGATCGCCAAATGGCTGTCCAGCTTCACCAAAAGCCGGCCTGCTACCGAACGGCCCTGACTC
>CABVBB010000274.1 GCA_902496505.1 uncultured Peptococcaceae bacterium | reverse complement strand
TACATCAATACCCCCTACCTCATCTTGGATTACGAGCTCACCACTGCGCTCTGCACCGCCGCCCAAAGCGGTGTCGACGTCCGCATCGCTGTGCCCCATATTCCCGATAAATGGTACGTCTTCGCCGTCACCCGCGCCAATTATCCCACCCTTCTGCGCCACGGCGTCAAGATCTACGAATACACCCCCGGCTTCCTCCACGCCAAATCCTTCGTCTCCGACGATACCACTGCCGTCGTCGGCTCCATCAACCTCGACTACCGCAGCCTCTACCTCCACTTCGAATGCGCCGTCTGGCTCTACCAGACCAGCACCGTTCTGGAAGTCCGCAACGATTTCCTGCACACCCTCAAATGCTGCCAGGAGATCACCATGGACGAATACAACAAAGCCGTCCGCTGGTACAAACGCTTAGGCTACTCTGTGCTCAAGCTCTTTGCCCCGCTGATGTAAAAAGAAAAAGGCCACCCTCCGCAGCGGAAGGGTGGTCTTTTGGCGTTATGATGCGTTTTCTCAGCCCAGCATGAATTTTGCCCAATTGTAGCCGACAAAGACGATGCAGATGTAGAAGATGAGCATGATGATGGGCACATATTTATAGATCTCTTTGGGCGTGATCCACTCGGTATTGCCCCAGACCAACGCAGCATAGGGACAGGCGCCCGGGGTCAGCATAGCCAGATGGACAGCAAAGATCATGCACATATAGATCGGCGCCGGGTCGAGGCCTGTCGTATGGCATACGCTGATGATCACTGGCATCAAGAGGATGCAGATAGAGACGTTGTTGCCAAAATTGGTCAAGATCATGCCGAGGAAAAGCACTGCTGCTACAAAGACTGTCGGCGGCAGACCGGCTAAGAAGTTGCCCAGGATCGAAGAGATGAAATCATTGATGCCAGTGCCTTCCATCGTCAGCATGCCAGACATGGGCATGACTACGGCGCAGATAAAGAGGCAGTCCCATTGGATGCCATTGGCGTAATCGCGGAAGTCGAACAGAAGCTTGCCTTTGACCTGGAGATACGTCATCACCCCTAAAAGGATCATGACGATACCCAAAAGCCCCAGCGCATTCAGTATCTGCGTCAGCTGCCAAGCGGCCGGCAGCAGCGCTCCGCCGCCGATACCCAGGACCAAAAAGATCACCAGGACGAACATCACTTTGAGCTCTGGTGTCATTTTGAGCGACTCCATATTGACCACTGATTCGATATCGATCTCTGCCAAAGGCTTCAGATCACAACGGAAGACGAATTTGAGCGCCAAAACGTAAATGAGATTCAAAAAGATGCTGAACAGCCAGCAGACTTTGAGGAAGTCAATCAAAGTCAGATCGATGCCGCTGGCTGCGCGGAAAGCGCTGGCCAAAATCAGCGGCGAGCCCATCAAAGAATGGGATACTGAACCAAACATACTCATGAAAGTGATGCCAAAAATCATCAGAATGGGATATTTGCTATGCTTCTCATAGCCTACCTTGCCGCAGATCTGATAAAGGATATTGTAAAACAGCAGACAGGCGGCGATGCCGTTGAGCATACCGATCAAAAACGCAGCAAAAAGGAACATGAAATTGAATAACAGCGGCTTGCCTTTGAGAAATTGGCGAGTGATGAACCAGGTGGCGATAAATTCGGTGCCACCGGCGCGCTCAAAGACCATGACAAACATCAGCATGAAGAGGATGATCCAAAACGTCGAGCTGCCGAAGCCGCCGGCAATGATGCTGTTCAAATTGTAGCCTTCTACAAAGCTCATAGAGATGAGTGCGAAAAATCCTGGCCAGATCAGATCAACGGTCGACCAGCCATAGACACAGCCTAAAAATATGCCTAAGACATGCATGCCTGTTGGCGTCAAGGTGCTGACAGGGGGCAAAAATCTAAAACCAAAAATTAAAAATAATACGATAACGATATTGACATATTTCATCTTGCCAACTCTTGCCTCAGCCATTGTGAACACTCCTTTTCATCGGCCCCCTTCCGGCAGAGCGTGCGCCCTGCCGGAAAGTAAGCCAGCTGTTTTAAAATTCTTCCGAGAGTATCTGATAAGCCGGTGCGCCTTCGCACTGTCTAGGCATGCGCACGCCGCCCAGCACAGCTACGGTCGCTGCAAAGTCTACCTGCCGGATCGTCCGGTCTGTCCGGTAGTTTTCCTTGATGCCCTTGCCTGCTGCCATAAATATCGGCGAAACGGAGGTCTCAGCAGCGCCATAGCTGGTGGATAAGCAGTCGCCATGGTCAAAGTTGAAGCCCTCTTCATTGAAATAGATCACATCACCGCAGTCCGGTCCGCTCAGTCCCACCAGCATGGCTTCTTTATTGCGCATAGCGATGGAGACGATGCGTTTGCCGGTCTCGGGATCACGGTAGTCATAGAGCGCATCGATGATCTCTGTCTCGACGTCGTATTTATCTGCCGGATCGACGATGCCATGCGGATCACGGCCTTTGAGATTGACCCAGATATGGCATTCGCCCAAAGCAACAGCCTTGGTCTTTTCCCAATCGATCTCGGCCAGCTCATTGCCGTCAGCATCATGCTTGACTTCTGTCAGGCCGTACTGCTGGAGCACGCGCAGATTGACGCCGGAGGAATCACCCAAATAAGGCTCCTCATATTCCGCAGAGACCAGACCATGATCAGAAAAGACCAGGATCGTCCAGCCTTCGTCTAAGTAGTGCATGAATTTGCCGATATAATAATCCGCCTGGATATAGACATCCTCAGCAAATTTGATGACATCAGCGACAGGTAGCTTGTTGATGGCTTTTTCATTCATATGTTTGTAGAACATATGGGTCTGCAGATCGATGCCATGGAAATGGGAGAAAACGATCTCCATGTCCTCATTGTCGATGACATACTGCATCGCATCGGCCTGCCAATCAGCGGAAACGTACCAGTTGGCCAGCATGCAGTCGCTGATGAGCTGCTTGCTTTGACAGCCAATCATGGAGGTCGGTGCCAGATAGCCGACGTTTTCGACCACGTCTTTGAACAGTCTCTTCGGGTGCCATACAGAATCATTCTGGGTATCCATTGCTGCAGAGACATACATGACGAATTGACTGCCGTCTTCAGCGAGTTCCAGCACGCGCATATTGCGGTTGGCGATGAAACGATCCCCATTGACTTTGACGGCTTCATCAACGATATTGGCCGTCATTTCGCCCACAGGCAGTTCGGCGATGGGTTCGGCCGCTTTTTTGTTCTTGTAGATAGCCAGCTTGGTATATTTGCCGCTGTCGTCTTTGAGGATGAGGCCCGGTCGGGAGATCAGCCCTTTAGAAAGCAGCAGGGTGAATTCCTTAGCCTCAGCCGGCGCATTGGCCCAGCCTTTAGCTTCGGTGATCGGTGTGCGCACCAGATTGAGCGGCGTATCGGTAAAATTGGTGGTCTTTTGCTCCGGCCGCATGATGATCGCATGCGTCGAACCTGAATCGGCTGTAGAAGAATTCTCAGTGGTCGGCACGCCGACTTCTTTTGTTTCCAGCTCCAGATCGTTGACCACGCAGGGAGCGGCGGCGTCTGTGACTGCCCGTTCCACGAAAGTCACTTCTTTGATCTCTACATTGCCGCCGACCATGCATTCGATATCGACCTGATTGACAGCCATGCCGACGCTGCCTGGGGAGGTGCCGTCAACGACGTACAGATTGGGGCTGTCGGAGGTCGGAGGCCAGCTGGAACCAGGCCAATGCCAGACCAGTGTCTTTTTGCCTGCTTCGGCGAAAACATTCCACAGCTGCTCCGCTTTGCACAGGCGGGAATCGATATTGTAGCACTGTGCATCCAGATCCTCTGCCTTGCGGTTGAATTGGGTGATGCCATGGACGGTCGCGTAGCAGCCGCAGGCCAAGGTCGTCCACATCGGCAGCGTGATCGTCGGATGGCCGCCCAGCATGACCAGATCACGGCTGGCTGCGCCGCGGTCCAAAAGCTTCTGCACATTAGGCATCTTGCCCTCCCGCAGCATCCTCTGGGTGAAACGCGGATCCATACCATCCATACCCAACATCAAAATTTTATCGGCTCTTGCTTGTCTTGTCATTTTAACCACTCCTTATTATGATCCAGTAGTTTGACGGGTCAAAACGTCCTCTCTGCTCCTTTCCTGATCTGATCGACCCGTATCCTTCTTGCATTTATCATATCAATCAGCATTTTTTATTTAAAGCAATTTTATGTTTAGGTGTGCGTGGTTAATCAAACTTTTGTTGATTAACTTTT
>CABVBB010000273.1 GCA_902496505.1 uncultured Peptococcaceae bacterium | reverse complement strand
AATAGGACAACTGACTAATTTGATCAGTTGTCCTATTTCGGCTGTGAATAGTAACGTTTTCATGCTGCTGGGGGGCACAAAAAAACAGGCCGGCCCTTGACGATAGGGCGGCCTGTGTATCGCGATCATTGTGATCTAAAGATGACTCAAGTATAGCACAGCGGCCGCGGGAAAGCAAGCATATGTTCGATGTTTTGGGTCAAGGGCTTGGCGGGAAGAATAGGTTGTTGCGGCCTGGGGACAAACGTGGTACGCTGGATAAAAACGGAGAGGAGCGGAGCAATGAAGATCGAGCAGATCATTTACCTGACGGATATTGCCCAGACCCATTCTATGACCCAGTCGGCTCAGCGGCTTTTTATCAGCCAGCAGGCGCTGAGTTTTTCGATCAAAAAGCTGGAGGAGGAGTTTGGGGCGACTTTGCTCAGCAGGAGCAACCATGGGGTGGAGCTCACGGAGGAGGGCAAACGGTTTTTGCAGCAGGCGGGAAGCATGGTGACGCTGTATCAGCAGATCAAGGCAGATTTTTTGACAGAGAGCGCTGGTCTCAAGGGCGAGCAGCCCGCAGGTGAGCTGCGGATATTTTGCCATACACGGCTGTTGGAGCCGCTCTTGGTGGATCTGCTGGAGCATTATACCAAGCGTTATCCTCAAGTGTCCATCACGCTGAAGGAGCAGGAAAATATGGAAACGCTGGAAGCCATCTCGCAGGACAAGGGGGATGTGGGGCTGATCTTCCTGCCGGATATTTTTTGGCAGACAGACTGGCAGCCGCCGGACAATTTGCAGCTGGAGCAGCTTTTTTCTGATGAGTTCATCGTCTGCTGCAGCAGCACCCATCCGCTGAACAATGGCGATCCCCTGAGCCTGGATGATCTCACCCACATCCCAGTGGTGCTTTTTGATACCAATCCCCGCATGTCCGGCGGCTCTGTGCCTGGTCCTGGTCAAAATCTCTACTACTCCAACAATATGTCTTTTCACAAGGCTATGCTCCGCCGCAGCTTAGCTGTCTCTGTGATCACCAGCTTTGAATTCCGCAAGCTGTACTTCAAGCACAAGGACATGACGGCGCTGCCGCTCACGGATCATTTAAAATCCGTGATCACTCTGGCGACCAACACCCAAAAACCGCTGTCCATCGCCGCGCAGCTATTCATCCGTCTGCTGAAAAAATACGATTTCTATGGATTATGATCTGCCAAAAAGGGCAGTCCCACGAAGAAATGTCTTCGCAGGACTGCCCTTTTTTTATTGCCATTGCTGTGTGTCTTTGATGCCCACGTCGGCGGCATGGAAGATGGGATCGTGACCGGCTTTTTTCTGGCGGGTATAGTCGTCAAGGACACGGATGGCCTGGCCGCCCATGCGCAGGATGACGACGATGTTGACCAGGGCCATGAAGCCCATGAGGACGTCGGCCAAATTCCAGACGAAGTCAAAGCTGGCGCCGGCGCTGAAAAAGACCATGACGACCACGGCCAGTCGGAACAGGGTCAAGAGCACTTTGCTGTCTTTGATAAAGAGCAGATTGGCCTCGGCGTAGTAATAATTGCCGATGATGGAGCTGAAGGCAAAGGCCAGGATGGCGAAGGTGAGGAAATGGCTGCCCCAGAAGCCCACTTGGCCAAAGACGGCGCTCTGCACATAGGGCATACCGTTGAGACCATTTTCCGGCGTGCCGGAGACCAAGAGAATGAGTGCGGTGGTGCTGCAGATGAGCAAGGTGTCGATAAAGACGGAGAGCATCTGCACCAGGCCTTGCTTGGCGGGATGGGAGACATTGGCGGTGGCGGCGGCATTGGGCGCGCTGCCCATACCGGCTTCGTTGGAAAAAAGGCCGCGCTTGACGCCAAAGGCCACACAGCTGCCGGCAAAGCCGCCCATGATGGCCTGCACGTCAAAAGCCGAGGCGAAGATGAGGCCGAAGACGGCGGGCAATACGGTGATATTGCGCACGATGACCCACAGCCCCAGCGCCATGTAGCCGATGGCCATGATGGGCACGACCACGGAGGAAATGAAGCTGATGCGGTGCACGCCGCCAAAGATGACGAAAGCGGTGCCCGCCGCCAGCAACAGCCCCATGAGCAGGGCAAAATGGGTCGGCTCGAAGCGGCTGCCCAGATAAAACTGAAAGGCTGAGGTGGCATTGTACGACTGCAAGCCGTTGAAGCCAAAGCCGAAGCAGAGGATCAAGAGCACGGCAAAGACGATGCCCAGCCAGCGTTTGCCCAGCCCGTACTGGATATAATAGGCCGGGCCGCCGCGGAACTGATCGCCGTCAGCGACCTTGTACACCTGCGCCAAGGTGCTCTCGATAAAAGCGGACGCCCCGCCAACCAAGGCGGTCACCCACATCCAAAAGACTGCCCCTGGCCCGCCGCCGGCAATGGCTGTGGCCACACCGGCGATATTGCCGGTGCCCACCCGTGAGGCGGTGGAGAGCATCAGCGCCTGAAAGGACGAAATGCCGCCCGTATCATGCTTGGGCTCCGCCACTTCGCGAATCGCCTCCGGCAGCAGACGAAACTGCACCGCCTTGGTCCGCACCGTGAAGTAGACCCCCGTGAAAACCAAAAGAACGATCAAGATCTTGCTGTATAAAAAGGTGTTGAGTCCATTCAAAATCTGCGTGATGACATCCATTCCTTCCACTCCTTTATGTCAAACTGTTTCCTATTATCTCCAAGCCCATCCTGATACATACCCACAGCAAACCCGCGCCGCCCCATAAGCTGCACGAAAAAGGCGATTATCTCACCACCCCAGCGAACCACGCTCAGGGCGGCGCGAAAAGATAGCGCGCCCCACCAAAAATTGCGCCTGCCAGCCGCTAGTAAAACCCCAAAGACCCCGCTCAGGACGGCGAGAATTGCGCAATTCTCGCCGTTCTGAGCCTACTGGCGCATCTGTTCGGCTATCTGGGAGAGATACTCCCACCGCTCCATCTTCTCCAGCAGTTCTTCTTCCAGCCGTTCTTTTTCGGCCATGAGCTCGTTTAAGCGGACAAAATCGCTGCTGTTGGCGGCCATGTCGCTTTCGGCGCGGGCAATAGCCTGCTCCAGAGCGTCAATATCGGCTTCGATGGTCTCGTATTCCCGCGCTTCTTTGTAGGAGAATTTGACCTTGACTTCGCGGGGCGGGCGGTGCGTCGTTTCCTTGGCAGGCTTTTCGGCAGCGGGCGTTTTGTCCGCTGGGGCCATGGTCTGCCGTCTTTCGGCGTAATCGCTGTAGTTGCCGGTGTGGATATCGACCACGCCGCTGCCCTCGAAGGCAAAGATCTTTTCGCAGGTGCGGTCGAGGAAATAGCGGTCATGGGAGACGGTGAGCACCGGGCCGGCGAAATGGTCGATGAAGTCCTCCAAGATCTGCAGCGTCTGGATATCCAGGTCATTGGTCGGCTCGTCGAGGAGCAAGACATTGACATTGCCCATGAGGATGCCCAAGAGATACAGTCTGCGCTTCTCGCCGCCGGACAACTGACCGATCGTGGAATGCTGCAGCGCGCCGGGGAACATGAAGCGCTCCAGCATCTTGGCCGCGGAGATCACGGTGCCGTCGCCGGCGTCGATGAATTCGCCGCGCTCGCGGACATAATCGATGACGCGCTGCTCTGGGTCCATCTCCCGATTATCCTGCGTATAGTAGCCGATGCGCACGGTCTCGCCGATGGCGATCGTCCCGCCATCGGGCATTTCCCGACCGGCGATCATATTGAGCAGGGTGGATTTGCCCAGGCCATTGTTGCCGATGATGCCAATACGGTCGCTCCTGACCACGGCATAGGTCAGATCATCCACGCAGACCCTATCGCCGTAGGCTTTGTGCACGTGCTCCAGCTCGATGATCTTTTTGCCCAGCCGCGCGCCAGCCACAGTGATCTCCAGCTTGTCCTCCGTGGTCTCGGTCAGGCGGCCTTCTAATTCATTGAAGCGCTCGATGCGGGCCTTCTGCTTGGTGCGCCGCGCCTCCACGCCTTTGCGCATCCATTCTAATTCCTGCCGGTAAAGCGAACGCTCCTTTTCCCGGATGCGCTGAGTGGCCGCTTCCCGCTGGGCTTTCTGCTCCAGAAAAACGGCGTAATTGCCGTCGTAGCTGTAAAGCTTGGCCTGATCCAATTCCAAAATACGGTTGGTCACCCGATCGAGAAAATAGCGGTCATGGGTGACCATGAGCAGCGCCACGTTTTTATTCTTGAGCATATTTTCCAGATACTCGATGGTATCATTGTCCAAATG
>CABVBB010000272.1 GCA_902496505.1 uncultured Peptococcaceae bacterium | reverse complement strand
TCCGCATAAAAGCTGCATGTTAATAAGCGTTGCTTGCCGCAACGGGCCCTTTCTGCATACAATAGGGGCAGCGCTGATGGAAAGGAGGTTATCTCACATGTTAAGTGAAAACATCAAAACGATCAGAAAATCAAAAGGGCTTTCGCAGGAAGAACTGGCGGTCAAGCTGAATGTCGTGCGGCAAACGATTTCTAAATGGGAAAAGGGCTTGTCCGTTCCAGACTCTGATATGCTGATCGATCTGTCGGAAGCACTGGAAACGCCAGTGAGCACACTGCTTGGCGAAAATGTTGCAGTGCCGGAGGAAGGTGACTTAAAAGTGATCGCCGAAAAACTAGAGATCATCAATTTGCAGCTGGCCCAACGAAAGGCCGCGCAGCAAAAAATGATCCAGTGGTTTTTGGCCGCCTTGTGCACGGTCACGGTCATCATTTTTGCTGTCCTCATAGCCAGCCATAGTTCGTACTTGGGCTGGGACTACAGCGATCCTGAAACAGCCGTTTTCGGAGCGGCTCTGCACGTTTTTGAATGGCTGTTTGTCCGCATAGCGCCGTTTATCCTGATCGGGGCGATCCTGGGGATTTTCTGGACGCGGGAGAAACGATAAAATGGCCCTGACGCACCGAGCAGCCGCCAGCGTGGGAAAATGTATTGACCCGTCAGACCGTTATACGCTACACTGGTACAAAAGGGAGGGGTCGGCATGAAGAAGGACAAACAGTTTTGGATCAGTGTGGTGCTTTTGCTGGCGATGGCGGCGCTTTTGGTGCAGAATCATCAGCTGGGAGAGCGATTGGAGCGTTTGGAGCAGCAGGGGGCGAATACGGCCAATGCCTTGCAGCGGCAGGTCAGTGATATTTCCCGCTCTGTGGGCGCGCAGCTGGCGGAGGAAGCCAGCCTTTGGAGCGCCTGTAGCGTCGAAGAGGGGGAGCCGGATTACGCGGCGTGGACACTGCCGGTGACGGTGGAGGTGACGCCGAAGACGCTCGATGAGCACACCACCGCCCAGCTGGAGATGAATGGTCAGCGGGTGGAAATGACCCGAGACGGAGTGACTTTTCGCGGGGAATTGGCGCTGCCGTTTCTCACTGATGGCACGGCGCAGGTCATCCTGACCGACGGCAGTGAACAGCGCGTGGGCAGTGTGGATATCTACCCCTACTATTACCGCTATGTGCTGCGAGACAGCTATGCTTACTACAGCGGCGGGATGACTGGCAATAAGCAGACTATCACTTTTGACGGGACAGTCGATATCTCCATCCCTGGCGCCTATACAGACGCCGAGGTGAAGCCGGTGAGCGGTGAATTGGTGCTGCTGGTGGAGGGGAAGGAAGCGTCGCGTCAGCCCTTTGACTTCACTGAGCCGACGGAGCATACCACCAGCATACCCTGGCAGGCCGAGCTGCCGGTAGAGCAGGGACAGCGATTGGAACTATGGTGTCAGATCGTGGATAACCACGGGATCATTTACGCTATTCGGGTACTAGAGGGCACGATGAACGCTGACGGCAGCCTGGAAGAACGCTATGACCAGACTGGTCAGGTGGAGCGCATCAGTGACGGACAGGGGCGAGTGCTCTATAGCGCTCAGTAAGAGGGAAGGAGGCGCCAAGATGGTCCAATTTGAAATGTATTTTACCAATGAATACGTTCAAGAGATCGTCACGGATCTGACCAAGGCTATGGGTCTGCACCTTCCAGAAGAAGCTGTCGAAAAAGCCATGCGGGAAAGCGATCCGCAGAGCAAAAACAATCTGCTGCTTATCAAAAAAGACGACCGTTTCATCTGTATCGACTGCAATGATCAGGACTGGATATTCCCCTTGATCGTAAGATGTGATGAAAATGAGGCTCCACTGTTAAAAGAGATCATGATGAGCTGGGATAAGGCCATACGTGAGGAGTATGCTCAGGAAGCGGTCAGCGATCTCTCTAACGCTTTGGGAAAAGCAGATAATTTACTGAAGCGCCTAGAAAAATATTACGATCTGACTTTATGAAGTCTATCCCGAGGGGGGAGAGGAAATGGAGAAGCAGCCCTTTTGGCGATATGTCATAATCGTGCTGGCTGCGGCGATGCTTATCATTCGGGCTTTGCCCGGATGGGGGCGCATTGGGCGCTGGGCCCCTATCCGGCGGCAGCTACAGAGCCGGCTGCGGCGCAGACTGTCCAGATCAGCTGCGGTGAGCTGGACAGCAGAGGGTGGACGGTGCCGATCACCGTTTGGGTCGAGCAAGAGGAGGGGGCAGAGGCAGTGCTGATGGCGGCGGATGCAGAGGTGCCTCTGCAAAAAGAGGGCTATAGACTGAGAGCCACAGCACAGGTCTCAGTCTTTGCAGGACAGGTGACGCCGCAGATCATCTGGCGGCAGGGGGAGGAAGAACGCAGCCAGCCTTTAGAAGAGATCGATCTGATGCATTATCTGCTCATGGACGGCCGCTTTTCCTTTTCGGGCACGGTCAGCATCCATGAAGAGACACAGCATGTGATCCAGGACGGCACCATCGAGCTGCGTCTGCCTGAGCACCGCGAGGCACGCTTGGCAGCGGGCAGACTGGTGCAGACGGTCAACGGCGTGGAGACAGTCAGCCAGCCGTTAGAGAAGCAGGTATTGTCCGCACTTGATGGCGGTGTATCTGTGCTCTGGCAGCATGAGACAGCGGAAGCAGCGCCCGTTCAGGTGCAGCTGTGGTGTCTGCTGAGCGACTACAATGGGCTGGTCTATCACTATCTGGCAGCTGAGGAAAATTGTCAGGCTGACGGCAGGGTAGAACGATCGGCCGAAACTGGCCTGGTCAAGATCACTGACAAAGAGGGCCATATCCTTTATACGCCGTAGACAACAACAGCCGCAGGGCTTTCTCTTCAGAAGAAAGCTCTGCGGCTGTTTGACGTTCACTTCTGTCCGGCGGGCAGGGGTTTCAGAAGCAAGTTGGAGAGATTATCCGGCAAGGTCTCGCTGCTCAGATGCTCGAAATCCTGCACGGTGATGGTGCCGGTATTGCTCAAAGCCAGCGTGATGCGGTCGCAGCCCACGGAATCATGGGGACCGACATAAGGATAGACGTTCAGCACGACGGTGGCATTGTTGTGGTTGTCATCGGTGGTCACGCTCTCTACTGACGTGACATAGTTGGCTGCGGTCGGAGAGATGGTGAGATAGTCCGCGTAAAAGTTGTCGATGGCCTCCTGTACCTGCGGCAGACAGGCGTTGATCAGAGCAGTGTCATAGTCGAGACGGGCGGCTTCTTGAGCGGCTTGAGCCTCCGCGGCGGCTTTGCTCAGCTGCTGGTGGTAAAACAGCGTGCCGGCCGCGAGCAGGATGACGGCGGCGCAGGCGATGAGCCAATAGGGCTTAGTGGGTCGTGGTGCAGGGTTGGACATGGTGAAAAGGCTCCTTTCTGAGATGAAAAGCGGCAGTAAATGTCTGAATAAACCTAGTATAGCATGGTTTGGACAAGCCCAGCCGTGAAGGTTTGGTTACAATAGATCAAAGTGCGCAAGAAGGGTGAAAAATGCGCTCGGACAAAAGGGTATAATAAAGTCCAAAAGGAGGGAGGCCGATGATGACCAACCTGCAGATGATCCAAACCTTGACGGATTATATTGAAGAACATCTGGACGAGCCGCTGACGCTGGCAGACCTGGCTGAGCAGGCGGGCTATTCCAAATATCACTTGAGCCGGCTGTTTGTCCATGTCACTGGCCAAAGCCTGCACAGCTATATCCAGAGACGGCGCTTGACGGAGGCCGCTCGGCTGCTGGTGCAGACCCAGCAGCCCATTTTGCAGATCGCGCTGACGGCAGGCTATGAGACGCAGCGCTCCTTTAGCAGGGCTTTCAAAGCGGCGTTTCACCTATCGCCGCATCAGTATCGTCTGAGAGGCGCGTTTTATCCTTTGCAGCTTCCTTTTGCTGCCCAGGCAAACGACGGCAGGGGAGGCGATAAGCGCATGATTGGGGTGCGCATGATCGCGTGCGGTGCGATCCGGCTGGCGGGATTTCAGGGCAGCACCCGCTGGGGTTTTGGCGTGATCGGCCGTTTGTGGCAGCGCTTGGAAGCTAGTAAGCAGCAGCTGAGTCCAAGGCTTGATCCAGACTTTCTGATCGGGCTCAATGACTACTCTGCTTGGGATCTGGAGGGCGAGCATCAGCCGGCGTTCACCTATTATGCTGCGGCAGCGGTGGCAGATCTTGAAGGTCTCCCAGCGGGAATGGTCACTAGGGAACTGCCGCCCAGCC
>CABVBB010000271.1 GCA_902496505.1 uncultured Peptococcaceae bacterium | reverse complement strand
CCCGCCAATACGCCGATACCCTGAGCGCATTAGGCGTTGACACCGCGCTCTATCGTCTGCCTGATCCGCAGTATGATCATCTCGCCCCGCTCTTTGAAGCCTCGCGGACCTATCAGGACGCTTTGCGCCATGTCCCCGTCCTGGAACAACCCGCGCCGCTTTTAGCAGCCGACCTGATCTTTCTCGGCTCACCCACCTATTTCGGCAATGTCTCCGCCGCCGTCAAAACCTTCATGGACAGCTGCTGCGCTTTCTGGCCAGACGCCCGCTTGGCTGGCAAACGCTTCGGCTGCTTCGCCAGCGCCTCCACCTACCAAGGCGGCGGCGACCTCTGTCTGCAAGCCATGAATACCTTCGCCCAGCATATGGGCATGACGCTGCTCTCCGTCCCTGCCAATATAAAAGGGGGTCCTCAGCCCGCTTACGGCATTCTCCACGCCGCAGGCGGCCAGTCCCTCCACCGTCCCGAGCAAACCACCCTCACCGCCATCACCGACTACTTAGAGCGCCTCCTGCGCTGACTAATCCCGCCAAAAATACCCGACAGCCAAGATCGCTGCCGGGTATTTTGTCGTCTATGCCCTGTGTTTCACGTGAAACGAACGTGTGTTTCACGCGAAACATTTTTTTACGGCCTCACAGATCCATTTTGCGTTTGATCTTGCGCTTGAGCTTGAACCACAGACTTGCACAGTGCTGCTCATTATTGACCAAAAGCTCATAGCGCTCCAATGTCCCCGCCGTCAGCGCAAAACCTCCGATCCCTATAGCCAGTGCCAAAAACGCCAGTGCATGATAGTCGCTCCAAGGCAGGCTGCCCCTTTTGGATAGTGTCAAGACGAGCAGCGCCCCTGTGAATAACACTGTTGACGGCACGCCGACCACTTGGCAGCGTTTTTTCACCAGATGATATTCTTCTCTGAGCTCCTGCGCAAAAACATTGTCCAAAAGCAGCGGCTCCTGCTCCAGCACCTTGTAGGCACCATTTTCAGCAAAAGCCCCCAGCACCAGCGCGCAGATGGCCACGCCCACACACACCGCCATCCCCAGCAGCTGCCAGGCAGACTGTCCTTCAAACAGCACATAAGGGACGCCGCCCAGCGCCAAGCAACAAAATACCGCACTGAGACATCGATCGATCCGCCTGCCATTAGCCAAATATCCCCTGGCCATCTCGCGGCTGACATAATAGCCGCTGTCCGCCTGACGCTTGCTGACGCTGGTCTCTTTGAGCAGATAATCGGTACTCACCTCAAATATCCCCGCCAACAGCAGTAATTTTTCTGTCTCCGGAAAACCCTGATCATTTTCCCATTTGCTCACTGCCTGCCGAGTCGTGCCCACCTGCTCAGCCAGCGCCTCCTGCGACAATCCTTTTTCCTTGCGCAGTCTGAATAATTTTTCGCCAAAGCTCATTGCCTTGTCCCTCCTTGTTCGTGATAGGCATATGCTAGCAAAATTTTTGCCCATTGACCAGCTTTTCTGCGCTGCACTTTGTCAACTACAGGTTGCACTGACGATTTTACCGCCTATTTTTTCCCACTTGACAAAAGTTTGCCCTTCGTGCTATAGTGCATTATACTACTAATGCACCTAAATTTTACCGGCCGGTAAAGGACGTGTTGCTATGCATCTTCAATCAGACTCCTCCATTCCCATTTATGTGCAGCTGGCGCAGTGGCTGGAGGATGAGATCCTCTCCGGCGCATTGCCGCCGGATGAGCGGATCTATTCGCAGTATCAGTTGGCAGAGCTCTTTGGCATCAATCCCGCTACTGCCGCCAAGGGGCTCAATATCCTGGCAGACGAGGGCTTGGTGTACAAGCGGCGGGGGCTGGGGATGTTTGTCGCCCCGGACGCCCGCGCCCGCATCCAGCAGAAGCGCCGCACTGTGACGCTGCACCAGCTCTTGGCGCAATTAGCCGCCGAAGCCAGACGGCTGGACATCCCCGATGAGGAACTGCTCCGTCTGCTCGCACAAACCTTACAGAAAGAGGTGTGATCCATGTCCGCCATCACCTGTCGTGACCTGACCAAGACCTACGGCAAGACTGACGCATTGCATCAGCTGAGCTGCACCATTGCCGCAGACGCCATCACCGGCATCGTTGGTCCTAATGGCGCAGGCAAAACGACGCTGCTCAAATGCATCGCTGGTCACTATTATCCCACCAGCGGCACCATCCGCGTCTATGACCGTGATCCCTATGACGACCTGACGCTCGCCGCGTCCCTGATCTTTGTTGACGAGACCATGACCTTTCCCGACGGTCAGCGGCTCGGACAGATCTTCGATCTCTATCGCCGTTTCTATGCGAACTGGGATCAGACGCTGGCCGAAAAATTGCTGGAGTACTTCGGCCTGCCTGCTGACCGTCTGCCGCAAGCGCTCTCCAAAGGGATGCTCAGCACCTTCCGCAGCATCATCGGCCTTTCGGCCCATGCGCCCCTGACCATCCTGGACGAACCCACCACCGGCATGGACAGCGGCGTGCGGCAGGATTTTTACCGTGCGCTGCTCAAGGACTATCTGGCCCATCCCCGCACCATTTTGATCTCCAGCCACCTCTTGGCCGAGATCGAAGACCTTTTGGAATATCTGCTGCTCCTCGATCAGGGCAGCGTGCTGCTCTCTGCACCCGTCACCGAGCTCGCCGCCTATGCCCTGAGCCTCAGCGGCAAGACCGAGCGCTTGCAGCCCCTCTTAGCCAAGCGCACTATCCTGCGGCAGGGATCTCCCCTCTCCGGCTATCTCACCGTCGTCGTGGTCAACGACTTGACGCCTGCTGAGCAGGCCGCGCTCACTGACGCCGGCATCACCATGACCGCGGTCAGCCTGAATGATCTCTGCATCACCCTTACCGCCCGCCACAAAGGAGGGATCGACCATGTCTTTGCCTGAGCGCTCTCTCGCTCAAGCCATTCGGCAGCAGTATGCGCTCACTATGCGCACGCTGGGCTTGAGCTTTTACCGCAATCTTATTTGCCTGGAGATCCTTTTCAGCCTGCCGATCATCTGGTTTTCTACGACGCATGGCACTTTTATCAATCAGCTGTACCATCTGCGCGTGCGTTTCCTCAGCGGTTCGCAGACGCTGTGGGTCGCGATGGCCTATGTAGCCGCCATCGCCTGGGTCATGGCCGACAATCGCCAGCGCAATATGGCCTTCACCTTCGTCAGCAGTCGGCTCAGTCATGATCTCTCCAATATGGCTGCGCTCTTTACCATGAGCGGTATCGCCGCAGTACTCAGCACGCTCTCCCTGCTCCTGACGCGGCTGGCCGTCACCTTGATCAGCGGCGATATCATCCTCGCAGAAGGCTATCACCTCACCCCGCTCGATCTCTTCTACTGCATGACCGCGGTCTTTGGCTACAGTTTGCTGGCAGCAGCCCTTGTCTATTTGCTCGTCATCATCCTGCGCCGCGAGTCCAGACTCCTGGCCTTCGTTCCCTTGGTCATGCTGCTGGGGCTCAAGGTCCCCCTCGTCGGCGATGCGCTGGGCGATATCCTGGCCTTTTACCTGTCTGAACCCAGCCCCGTCTTCTTCCTGCTCAAGGCCGTGCTTACCGTGCTGGTCCTTTTTGCCGCAGCCTGCTGGGGAAGCAAACGATTGGAGGTGCGTCGCTGATGGTTGGTTTTGCCGTGATCATTACCTTCTGCCTGATCCTCATCTTTGCCGCTATCTTCTGGCTCGTCTCGCGCCAAAAAGTCTCCCCGACCGCTGGCCGCCTGACCAATTCTCCGCTGGGCCGTCTGCTGGCCTGGGGCTATCCTCTGGTGCTGGCCGCAGCCGTGCTCCTCTACTACACTCTGCCTGCGGACAATTTGTACCACGCAGAATCAGTCTCTCCCTACGCACCGTACTTCGACTCTGAGCTCAATATGGCTGTGCAAAAACTTTTGGACGCGGATGATCCTGCGCTGCTGACCACTGCGGAAATTGCCGAGGTGCCTCTAGAACACACTACCCTGCCCTTAACGGGCAATACGCTGGAAATACGCATCCCTTGGGACAATATCCGCGTCAGCCAGACGCCCTCCGCCGACGGCACGCTCCTCCTGCACTATTTCCCCGGCATGCTCAATATCGCCGGCTTTAAGGCTGACGATCTGATACAGCCGAAGATCAGCGACTTCACACTGGACGGGCAAGACCGCTTGATCATCAGCGGCCTGGATATGGATTCGCTGGATCAGACGCCCTTTATCAACGTCATCGTCTGGCGTACCCCCGGCCTCGTCAGCCAGTTC
>CABVBB010000270.1 GCA_902496505.1 uncultured Peptococcaceae bacterium | reverse complement strand
TCGCCGCTGCTGCCGGACGCGCAGTCTATGTGGATTGCGATGTGGAGGAGCCTAATGGGCACCTTTTCTTGAAGCCTGAGGACGTGGAGACGACGGAGATCACGGTGCAGCTGCCGCACTTTGACGGTGACAAATGCACAGGCTGCCGGAAATGCGTGGACTTCTGCCGCTTCAATGCGCTGGCTTTCATCCAGGATAAGCCGCTGCTTTTCCCGGAGGTCTGCCATTCCTGCGGAGGATGTGCAGTGCTCTGTCCGGCGCAGGCTGTCAGTGAAGCGCCCTATACGGTGGGCGTGGTGGAGCGGGGGCACTCCCGTGACCTCACGGTGCTCACCGGTCGGATGAATCCGGGCAATGCCTCAGGCAGCCCCATCATCAAGGCGCTCTACCGGCAGTTGGCTGAGGAAAAGGCGCTGACTATCATGGATTGTCCGCCGGGCAGCGCCTGCCTGGTCATGGAGAGCATCCAGGATGCGGATTACGGCGTACTGGTGGCAGAGCCGACGATTTTTGGCGCGCACAATCTGGCCATGGTCTACGAATTGATGCAGGTCTTCCACAAGCCTTTCGGCGTCGTGCTCAATAAATGCACTGGCGGCGCTGATCCATCCGAAGCGTTCTGCCAGGCGCATGGCATCACGATCTTGGGGCGTATCCCCTTTGAGGAACGCTTGGGACGCTTGAACGGCGACGGTGAAGTGGCAGCTTGGGCGGATGAAGCGTACGCGCAGCTCTTTGACGAACTTTTGCAGACGATCCTAAAGGAGGCGACGCGATGAAACAGCTTTTAGTCTTAAGCGGTAAAGGCGGCACCGGCAAGACCACCATGTCCAGCGCCATCATTCGCTTGTCAGAAGCGCGGGCTTTTGCTGACTGTGATGTGGATGCGCCTAATCTGCATCTGCTGCTGGCGGGGGCAAACGAGCCGGAGCGCGAGGATTTCTGGGGACTGCCCAAAGCGGTGATCGATCCGGAAAAATGCCTGCGCTGTGGTGTGTGCCAAGCGTCTTGCCGCTTCGACGCCATCAAGCAGTTGGACGGCCGTTATCAAGTGGAGCCTTTCGCCTGCGAGGGCTGTGCGCTGTGCAGCGTCCTCTGCCCAGCGGAGGCCATCACCATGCAGGCGGCGGTCGCTGGCGAAATGATGCTCTATAGCGACGCGGACCGCATCTTTTCCACCGCCCAGCTGCGTATGGGCAGCGGCACTTCCGGCAAATTGGTCACCCAAGTCAAGCAGCGCATGGTCGCTCATGCACCGGCGGAAACGACGCTGGCGGTCATCGATGGTTCGCCTGGCATAGGCTGCCCGGTCATTGCTTCTATCAGCGGTGCGGCCCTGGTGCTGGTAGTCACCGAGCCTTCCTTATCCGGCCTCAGCGATCTCCAGCGCATCGTGCGCACTGCCAGTCAATTCCGCGCCAAGCTGGCGGTCTGCATCAACAAATACGATACCAACCTGCCCAATACTGAGCGCATCGAGGCTTACTGCCAAGCAGAAGGGCTGCCCTGCTTAGGGCGCATCCCCTTTGATCCTAAGGCGGGAGAGGCCATCAACCAGGGGCTGACCGTTGTGGATATGCCCTGCGCAGCAGGAGAGGCTATTACGGCCATTTATGAGCAAGTTGTGACACTCATGGGTTTAAACGCCTGAGCAAGGAAATTTTGAGCGCTCAGGCTGAATTTTATAAACACGACTAAGGAGACGATTGAAATGAAAATTGCAGTTGCAGCAGAAGGAACCAACGTTACAGAGCATTTTGGCCATTGCCCGGCCTTTTTGATCTTTGATACCGCTGACGGTCAGATCACCGGTATGGAAAATGTGCCCAACCCTGGCCATAAGCCCGGCTTTTTGCCCAACTTCCTGGCTGACCGCGGCGTCAAGGTCATCATCAGCGGCGGCATGGGCGGCGGCGCTATCGATATCTTCAACCAGCGCGACGTCGAAGTCATTGTCGGTGCTTCCGGCGACGCCCGCACAGCAGTGGAAAAATATCTGCGCGGTGAACTCAAATCCACTGGTTCCGTCTGTCATGAGCATGCTCATCACGACGACTGCGGCGGTCACTAAGCATCATGTAGGCGATAAAAAGGCGCTGCAACAGCATTTAAGCTGTTGCAGCGCCTTTTTGGTGTGTCACTGAAAGGTGATCGTTTGGTCATTGATCGTGATGGAGACAGCATCCTCCAACGGCCAAGGGCCTCTCAGCCAGCCTTCGTGGCCGTCGGCTGTTTGGAGCTTAGCATAATTGAAACGGACGTGAGTATGGATCATCGTACCAGTAGGATCATATTCATCAAAGGAGCCATTATCCAGACCTTTTTCGTTGACCAGCAGGTGGCTGCCATCTTGGAGGGTGATGCTGATCGTATCGTTGAGGACACTGGTGATGGCGCCTTTGCAGGTGAGTCCCAGCGGGGAGAGGATGACCTCCTCTATCTGGCTGCCGTCAGCCAGCTGCACCTGACACAAAGCGCGGCGCACCTCATAATGAGGCTCCAGCTGTACCGTGGCTGCCCAAGTGCCGGGGATGCCCTGCTCAAAGACTTTGAAGTCCGTGAGGATCATGTAGTCGTCCGGGGAGGATCCAGCAGGCAGCTCGAAAACATCCTCGTGGTAGATGGTTCCTGTCAGTGCGGTATTGTAGCCATAGTTTCCCTGCGTGTCGAAGCGGAAGGAGTCTTGGCCGGAAGGATGCAGGCAGTTGGTGCCGTTTGGCTTTTCTGCCAAATAGATCGAGCCGCGGGGCGTGCGGGTGCTGTTCTGAGCGGGAGGAGTCCACTTGGTCTGCACGTGCAGCTTGCCGTCGACCATGCCCACATTGGACAGGCTCAGCCAAGAGAGACCACGGACAGAAAGTCCCAGCTGGTCGGGCGCTAACGCATAAAGCGGCACGTCATCCAATTCTGGGAAGCTGACAGCCTCTGCCTGCGCCTGGCGGAAGGAGGGCAGGGTCATGAGCGTTTCCAGATCATCGCTGACGATATAGCCCTGGTGTTCATTACGCTGGCCCTCCAGATCGTGTAGGACGAAGCTCACTTCAGTGGTATCGGCAAAAAGTTCACCGCCGATCTTGAGATAGACCGCCTGCTCGCTTTCGTCGTAGGCAAAGGTCGTGATCTCAGACATCCAGCCGCGGATACCGCTCGGCCAGTCGTGACTGATCTGCATATCCTCGCTCAGCCGTCCGCCCACCAGATCGGTCAGCTTGATATAAATATTGGCATACTTGGCATCACTGAGTGCGGCCAATACCTCCATGCGGACATTGCAGTCCTCCACCACGATGCCGCTGACGGGCTGGAGGATCGGCTCGTATTCATCGCCCAAGAATCCCAAAAGGCGGGCGATCGCTGGCGCGGCTGCTGCTGTTCCGGCCAGGAGGA
This sequence comes from uncultured Peptococcaceae bacterium, assembly GCA_902496505.1. Taxonomy (GTDB): domain Bacteria; phylum Bacillota; class Peptococcia; order Peptococcales; family Peptococcaceae; genus CABVBB01. Next base: position 872 of record CABVBB010000270.1, on the reverse strand, counting down.
AGATGAGGAGCGCGATCATAGGGATACTCAGTCTTCTGGCGTGACGTTTGCCTTTCTGCGGCAGGGCAGCGGCTTTTCCCGGCGCATGCAGTACAGCCAAGCGTCGATCAATGGCGTCTTTTATGGGATCATCCATTATTTTCGGCCCCCTCTAAATGTTTCTTAAGCATCGCCCGTCCTCGCCGGAGACGGGTGGAGACTGTAGAAGGCGGCCGTCTCAAAAGCTCAGCGATCTCCGCCGTTTCCAGTCCCCAGTAATGATAGAGCAAAATAACTTCCCGATACTTCACTGGCAGCTCCAGCACAGCCAGCAAGATCGCTTCATCTTTGGACTGCTGGGCATACGCTTCCGAGACAGGCACCTCTGAGAGCGCTCCATAGCAATCCACCCGGCGCAGCCAATTCCCCCTCAAATAGTCCTTGCAGACATTGACAGCGATACGCACCAGCCAAGTTTTTTCCGACGAGCGGCCAGCAAAGGTGTCATATTTGCGGAAGACCTTGAGAAAAGTTTCCTGCAAAGCATCCTCCGCCAGCTGCCAATCGGAGAGATACATAAAGCACAGCCGCAGCAGCTCGTCGCCATAAGCGGCGATCATTCGCTGCACCGCCTGTTCACGGCTTTCTTCCAAGCTCATCCGCTTTGCCCCCCTTTACTGATTAGACGCATGGAACGGTCAAAATCATTCATCCTTGCTCAAAAAGGCAGAAAAAAATTCCCGACGCTTGCTGCTGCGTCGGGAGGGCTGTTATTCGGCCAGATATTCCCACGAGATAGCCGCCGGCCGCTCGCCGGTGCGGATAAATGTCCAGACAGCCGCCAGAGCTTCAGCCAGCGGCAGGACACAGGTCGTATCGATCATACAGGCTTC